>JAKADJ010000081.1 GCA_021820645.1 Bacillota bacterium | reverse complement strand
AGTCATCGCCTGACTGGCCGTGACCCAACCCAAGCGTCGGTCTTTGCTCGGGGGAACTCGGTTGGTTCAGGCATCTGATGATGAGATGATAGAGGCAAAAAAGTCCCTGCAAAACGGAACAAATCGGCCGGTGCTTGAGTCGTCATCGTCATCAAACAAAAATGGCCTGTTAGACACCATTTTCGATTTCTTTTCATGAAAACATATATCGTCGGAGGCCTACGAATGATTGAGTATGGACGTTTGCTAAAGAACCGCCCGTTTACCGTTTTACCGGCTATCGGGAGGCCTAGACGTTTAAGGGCTTTTTTCTCACGTTACGCGCCTTCCAGCGACATGTTGACGCCCACCATTATCACTACGAGAATCCCGTGTCCTATGCCCAAGCGGCAGGCCGGCGCAATTCGGAGCTGGAACGCTTACTCGGGATCATTGAGAAGTTTTCGACAGAGACCCCGTAAGTCTGCTAAAGGAAGACACCACTTAGCGGATTTGTTCGGCCAATAGATCCCTTATTGCCCACCGTTCAAGGCCCGACAACTTCGGCAACCTCCAACCTCGTCTCTAGTTCGCGAAAATGTTTTTCTTCCCAATACAGCACGCTCGACGTGTTGGCTATAATAAATAGGGAGGGAGGTGATTGGGTTGCGCGAGGATCTCCTACCCGCGAACACTGCCCAGACGGCGTCTCTATTGGCACAATGGCCAGTTATGAGACAGTTCTATTTGTCTGGCGGCACAGCGTTAGCCTTGCATCTCGGGCACAGACAGTCGCGGGATTTGGACTTCTTTACTCAAAATCCACTCGGAAGATTACCGTCTCTTACTGGGATGAAAAATGTCTTGAGTAGTTTTAGGACGGTCGAGTGGGAACTGAATACATCCGAACAAGTTCAATGGCGACTCAATGATGTATCCGTGACACTCCTAGCCTACCCGTTCACGCACCAATTTAATTATCATTCGTGGCGGGGGTTATCGGTCGCCGACGCCCGCGATGTGGCGGTTCAAAAGGCTTATACGGTAGGGCGACGTGCTCAAGCCCGCGATTATCTAGACCTCCACGCGGTGTTGACAAGGGGCATTGTGTCACTTGATGATCTTGTGGACATGGCCCAAGACACCTATCGCGATGCCTTTTCTGCTCGTTTGTTCCTTCAACAATTAACCTATACACAAGATCTTCCCGACCGCGATAGCGCATTAAGCCTGTTAGTGACCCCGCAATCTTTTGACGCAGTTTCCAAGGATTTGGCCCAGCATGTCCAGAATTGGGCTCGTCAACGATTTCGTCCGCCCGCTCCACCAACACGAGGACCGCGCTTATGACGTTGCCACTTCGTATCCAACGGTTGTTTTATCGTTATCATACGGACCGGTTGGACCCTGAACGCCATGCGGCCATTATTATTCCTACCGTGCTCTCTGACGGAACTGTCGAAGACTGGGACTGGTTATTCCGAGTGTACGAGTGGGATGCCATTCAACAGTGGATTAAAGAACCGAGAAATGCGCAGATTCTTCCACCGCCGATGGAACGATTCTGGACCCTGATTTTCTTGGGAACCCTTAAGGAAACCCCTCGCTGGACGGGCGGCAATGCCCGTCGAATCGTGCCCGAGGACGCCTTGCCGGAGTGGTTTCCGGCTGATCTGCGTTAGGCTTCGATCGACTTCCCTCCGGTGTGCAGAGCGCCCGGCGGCGTGAGCCATGAGTCCCAGATATTCTTCGTAGGTCCAAAGTTCCGGTTGCCCTGCATTAAATACAGCCAGATGGGTCCGCCATCCTGGAATGGAACGCATTCTTAACACCTCTTCCGGGGCGGGTCAGAGTCGTCGCCTGACTGGCCGTTAACCCAACGGGGAGGGAGCCAAAAGTTTTTGCCATAGACCCAAGAGCCTGGAGTTTACCCGAAGAGGTGGGCTGTGGTTAATACGGATGGATCCGCAGGCAGGGGAATAGGTGGCGGTGATGGGCCGGATCCTTGGGTAGATAAATTGGAAGGTGATGACGCCAGGGATTTGCGCCTCGCAACCCCCGACACCTTGTGGCGCTTCGGTGAGACGGTTCAATTGATGGAGCATCGGGTTGATCACGGTCGAGGACCTTATTACGATGGATTTCTTTTTCCGCGCGGTTTCTTGGTAGATCATCCTGATCTGGGTGGCATGAGGCATGAGTACGGAAGATGCGGGCCTTGCGGGTAACATGACCCTTTGGATCTGAAAGGAGACCCGGGTCCATCCTTGAATCGGAATAAAGCTCGCGGTCAGGGTTTGGTATGGGAAAGAGCCCACGAATAACAGAGAGTCCACGGTGGATTGGTGTGGGCCGGTAAAAGAACCCGACCCGGAGAGGAGCCACGGCCTTCGGATATGAGACCGGCCCCAAGACATGGACTGACTAACGGTGAGCGGCCACTCCATGGTGACGCTTCCGTCCCACAGGTCTTGAGTCAGAGACGAACCGAACACAGAGGGAACCTGTCCCCAGGATAACGTGCTACCGGGTGGAATGGGCAACCAGGCGTGCGGCAATCCGGGAATGATCGACGCGAACCCGGATGGAATCCAACCCGGATGATAGGCCACATTGACCCGATGATGGGCCATGGTGGGCCCGGTTGCTAATCTAGCGACCACACCGAGACCAAGAGCGATCCAAAGAATGCGCCATGGCGCCTTAGGATAGGACAATTCGATTCCTCCTAGCCACTCCTCAGGCGATCTTACCTTCTCACTCCATAACGATTCCCACGGACGTTCTGTCACGGGCTAAGGCTCGTCACCGGGTAAAAAATGTGTGGTGCCACCTGTGACCCGCCATCCCTGTGGGGTGTGCCTGAGCCAGGTAGTCCCTCGGAATCCACCGGGAATGGTGATTTTTCGCCAAGGCGAGGTAGTCGAGTGGCGCTCGATACTGATTTGGCGGGATTTTTCAATCCAAGTCACCCGTGCCCATGGTCCTAAGCGCCATAATGAGGTGACTTGCCACTCTGTGACGGGTTGCGCAATGATCCGGACGGACCCTAAGGCGGCTAGGGTATTCTTAAACGCGAACAGACCTCCCCTTATTTGACCGGTTCCGGGTGTGAAGATTTGCCGTAACTCTTGTTTGTACGCCACAGTCAAAGTACGGGTTTGGGCCGGCGTCGCGGATGCCCCGATGGGAATGGTCTTTTGGGGAATCACGGGCATGTAGGTCATGGACGCCGTTTGCGTCAAATGACTGAGTTGCACCGAAAGAGTCCGGTTAGGGTGGGCAATATGGTAGGCGAACCCGCCGGCGATCACCAAAAGACTCGCCGTACCAATAAGAATGACTCTAAGGCTCGTCATGGGCTCCCTCCTGATTGCGACGTCCTGATCATATGACGCTTAAGAGCCTCACTTTGTAACCGAGGGCGTGAGAGATTCCCATCGAGATTCTGACTCACGGGCTTGGTACCACTGGGGTATGACACCGGCATAGTGCGCGGTCATCCAGCGTCCGGTGTCGCCAATCCACTCCTGCATCGGCGTGTGGGTCATGCCGCGTAGCCGCTTGGAGGCCGCCACGTCAAATGCGACCGGGTAGGGGAGCGGGATCCGATAGGTTCCTCCCGCCCATTGGTTCAAGACGTCTCGGGGTGCATAACGGACGACGACAGAGCGCCCGGCGGCGTGAGCCATGAGTCCCAGATATTCTTCGTAGGTCCAAAGTTCCGGTTGCCCTGCATTAAATACAGCCAGATGCTCCGGCGGTTGAGTCAGCGAGGCCGCGATAACGCGGGCGACATCGCCAGAAAAGGAGAGTTGGCAGGGGCCCGCTTTGCGCCGGGCTTCATCCGGTAGCCAGATGGGTCCGCCATCCTGGATCCGGAGCCAAAACCAGGCAAAGCGTCCATCCTCCGTATTGGGGCCGACGACCTGCAATAGCGGTCGAATTATCGTGGTTTTGACGCCCATCCGTCGCGTTTTTTGATGAAGCCAATACTCCATCTGACGCTTGCCGTACACGTAATCATTATGGGGGGTTGACTCTTTTAGTGCCGACGGGGCTCTGGAAAACGAGGCATCCTCTTCGTAAACGGGAGCGGATGGCGTATGCCAAGCCGTCTCAAGCTCGGGGTACACAAAGGCCGTACTAATAACAATGTAGTGGGAGAGACGACCCTCGAGTGCTGCCAAGGTGGCGCGACAGTCTTCGGGACCATAGGCTACAGTGTCAATGACGGCATCAAATACTCCTTGGACCTGGCCTTGATTAAAGAGCGCGGTCCGATCACCGATGAGATGCTCGGTGACCGGGTGCGGCAAATCCCGATGCCCTCGCGTGATCACAGTCAGTTGGTGCCCTTTTGCCATGAGATCAGGAATTAAATAATATCCAATGAGGTTGGAGCCGCCAATGAGCAGGATGCGCATGGATCGCTTCTCCTTTGCCGGACTAGTCATCCGCACCCACTATAGGGTAAAATTGGCCAAAAATACAGTCTATTTTATGAAGGGTGGGCTTGGTATACTGAGAGTAGGCAAAGGTCCCGACCCGCATACGAGGGTCAATCATTCGGGTAAATGGCGATATTGCCGCATGGCCGTTATCAGGGCTTGATGGTCAATAGCGGGAATTATCTTACCTTTGGGGTTGACCGTGGACATCGACTCCGCCGCAATTAGGGCGTTAACCACCGACTCCTCTACCGCTTGACAGGTTGCCTCATAAATGGAATCGAAGTACTCATCATTAACAAAATCCATTGTCAGCGCTACTGGGGCGGCCCCCGGCATAGGCATCGCGTTGGCCACCGAAAAGGCGAGGAAGATATCCCCCGAACTATTGCCCCCGACCGTGCCATTGCGCCCGATTCCAATGGTCGCGCGCTTGGCCACCCGACGCAATTGGTGGGGCAACAGGGGGATATCGGTGCCGATCACGACGATAATGGAGCCTTGATCACGGGACGGTAGAGGGGCTTCGGGAAGGAGTTGTCCCACCGGTACCCCCGCTATTGAGAGCCATTCGCGTTGACCGTGATTGGCTTGCACCAGAACGCCCAAGTGGTAACGGTGATTGCCTATCGTCACGCATCGCGAGGCGGTTCCCGTGCCTCCTTTGAACCCATAACAAATCATGCCGGTGCCGCCGCCCACATTGCCTTCGGCGATCGGGCCGGATGTGGCGTGATTCAGGGCGTGACGAACATGCTCTTCTTGGATCTGAAATCCATTGATATTGTTTAAAACGCCATCGTAGGTCTCGGCAATGACGGGAAGTGCCCAATAGTGGTGACCTTCAAATTGGGTATGGTATTGCTCGACCATCCACTGTACAGTAGCATGATGCGCCATGCCGACGGCATGGGTGTTAGTGAGCACAATGGGGCTCGCAAAGTATCCGGCATCCTCGATCCAGTGGACTCCAGTCATCTCTCCATTGCCATTAAATCGGTGGGTGCCGGCCCAAATCGGTTGCATCGTCTCGTTGATGCCACGTGGATGGATAGCCGTAACCCCAGTCCGTACCTGTCCTCCATCCCGTGTACTCGTCTTGTCGTTAAGGGTCGTGTATCCGACCGTAACGCCGGGCACGTCCGTAATAGCGTTATAGAATCCCGGGACTCCGCTAAAGAGAATGCCGAGGTCGCGTGCCCGTGGTTTCTTCACTGTAGGGAACCCTCCGCCCTCAATATTGTGTCTTGTTTTCTTACCTTTTTGCAGTTTTGCAGTCTTTCAGCCCAGCGTCGTTTCGGTCTCATTGGCAGAGATTAGCGCTGGCTTGCACTGGGAACCGGGCGCAGTAACAGAAGGACCATTTTTGAGTAGTGGGAAATAAAAATCTCTGCATGTGTGTCATTTCATTGTAGGGTGCTGCCCACTTCTAGGCAAGCGCCTGGGGCCTCTCTAAATAGCCCTTTATATAAGGCGAGTCCCTTTCCGTTGTATTGGGCGCGCACTGACCAACTGGCCCAATTTTGACTCCGATAGCATGGGGAAACAATGGCATCTTTTCTGTGACGCCGTAAGACAATACGGCTACGGGACTCGGCCTACTTTCATATGACGACCGTTTGATACGTCAACGCCATCGTGCGATGGCATCATCGTCCACTATCCTGAACATTGCCTTAAGACCGGTTGAGTTAGGTTGAGCCCGCGAAACGGTCTATGTTAGGGTTTTGATATGGCTTTAACGCGCACTTGCCAATAAACGATAAGGAACAATAGCCAGGCAATACCGGACCACACGGAGATGGACGTCAACGGGGATATCATAATGGCGAGTAGGATGCCGGCCAGTAAGATGAGGCCGATTATCGGAAGCCGTGGCCCTCCAGGAATGGGGAACTTTAAGGCACGCGGGCCGATGCGCTTTTTAAATATCAGTTCCGATACTAAAATGGTGCTCCAAGTCCAGATGGCAGCGAAAGACGCTGCGCTCGAAATCCATACGTACACCGTGTTGGGGGCTAGGTACGTGAGGAGGATGCCGAAAGACATTGCGATTCCTGTGACGAGTACGGCATGGATTGGTACTTTGTTGGGGGAGAGATGCTCCAGGGTCTTGGGGAGGCGTTTTTGTAGACTTAAGGAAAAAAGCATGCGACTCCCTCCGTAAAGACCGGTGTTCGAGGAGGATAAGCCGGAGGTAATGATGATCGCGTTAATGATGGTGGCCGCTAAGGGTAGCCCGATCCGTGTAAAAAGCAGCACGTAGGGACTGGTATGATGGCCCACCAACGCGGACCACGGGAAGGCAATCAGCATCACAAAGATCGATCCGATATACAGAATGGCGATGCGCCAGGTCACATTGTTGATGGCACGGGGAATAGATTTTTCGGGTTGGGCGGTTTCCCCAGCGGTGACGGCCAGGGTTTCCACACCACTGTAACCGAGCACCACTAAAGAAAATGCCTGGAGGGGACCGGAAAATCCGTGAGGAAAAAACCCTCCGAATCGCCATAAGTTGGGGATGCCAGCCATATGTTGGCCGCCAAACGTCGCACGAATCGCCAAAAATACGCCAAGACCCATGAACGCAGCGATGGCGAAGATTTTTAATAAGGCAAACCAAACTTCTATCGAGCCGAACACCTTCACATGAAGAAAATTGGCGAAGGTAAATAAGATCAGGGCAATGAAGCCAGGGATCCATGCAGGAAGAGCGGGAACCCAAAATTGAACTAAAAGGCCGATTGCGGCGAGTTCGGACATCACGGTGGACACCCAAAAAAACCACCACATGCCACCGGTGATGAACCCCATCATAGGTCCCATGGTGTTTTCCGCAAACCGGCTGAAGGATCCGGCAGTGGGCTCTTCGACGGTCATCTCGCCGAGTGCCCGCATCACGATAGCGACGACAATCCCCCCGACTACGTAATCTAACACCACGGCGGGACCGGCCAATGTCAACGCGACCCCGGATCCATAAAAGAGCCCGACACCAATGACCCCACCAACCGATAAGAGTTGGATTTGTCGGGGAGAGAGAGCTCGTTTGAGCCCGTCCCGAGAAATCCGGGATCGGGGATGAGGGGTTCGAGACGAAGATTTGAACAACCATGAGCCTCCTATGAATGTCATCGTTGCTCAGCGTACCCCAAGCGCTCTCATGTTAATCGAACCCTATAGATAAAAATCACGGAATTTAAGGAGGGATACCCGCTCCATCCGGCTTCCGGCCGTCATTTATTTATCCGATCGGGAGGGATCAGCGTGTCATTATCGACCTTAACCAATCGTCAAAATTCGAAGAAGGAGCCCCCACGGCTACAACCCTTGGATGCCTTGCGCGGTGTGGCCATTTTGAGTGTGGTGGTGTTTCACACCTATATTGTCAACCTGAACTCATCCACGAGCTGGGTCATGCGGTTTATTGGCCAAGGCGCCGAAGGCGTGGGGCTTTTTTTCATTCTGAGCGCACTGACCCTCGGACTCAGTTGGGATTATCGGAAGACCAAAGATCGTCGGCCGCGCCTAGCTTTTTGGTCGCGCCGGATCTGGCGGATTGCGCCCCTATTTTATTTGGTGCTGTTAGTGACCCCTCTCTTGACGCACGGAAACCCCAAGTTTGCATCACCGCATATGACGACGGTGTTCACTTGGGGAAGTTTTCTGGCTCACGTTACGTTTATCTTTGGATGGATTCCCAGCTATCAAAACTCTTGGATTGGTGTGGGATGGTCGATCGGCGCTGAGATGAGTTTTTATCTATTGTTTCCGTGGCTCGTGGAAACGGTATTGCCCCGTCTCAAACCTGAAGGATTATTGTTAGCCAGTCTGGCGCTGGCATGGGTGTGGCCCTTCGCCATGACGCACATGCCTGGAGTGGCCTGGCCGGCTTGGGCCTTTGCCTTTTTGTTTTGGGCATTCCCCAGTCAATTTGTCTGGTTTGCGATCGGGTTATGGATTTGGAAGCGGAGGCTTTGGAAGCCACGCACCTGGTGGTGGGCCCTGTTATGGGCGGCTCTGGCCATCGGGGTGGCCAATCAGGTCTGGACGCCAATGACCCAGAATTTTGCGTGGCTGCTACCTAACCTATTTCTGGTGTGGCTATCATGGCATGACCTGCCGGCCATGCGCTGGCTCACCCACTTACGGATTTTAGAATTTATCGGGAAACGCAGCTATAGTGTCTATCTCATTCATTGGTTTGTGCTCCGCGCTTTCGTGTTGCCGTGGGTGCCCGACGCAAATCAGGCGAGCATCTTCAGTTTTTTGGTACGGACTACGGCTGTTTTAGCCATCTCGATCGGTCTG
>JAKADJ010000080.1 GCA_021820645.1 Bacillota bacterium | reverse complement strand
TGTCACCATGGCAGGCTCTGGCGACAAGTCCGCAACCTTCGGTCATTTCTTCTGTCATTCAGCAGGTGGCACTATATCTGGGACACATGTCGAACTGGACCAACGTCAGCTTCATTGTCATCATGGCCGGATTCGGAGTCGCCTATCTTTTAGATTGGCATCCCACCTGGCTGAAAATCAGCGTAGGAATCTGGTTGTTTACGATTTGGTGGTTGGCCATGGATTTTGGTGTGTTGGGAGGAGTCGGTACCGATCCCAATACGCCGCCGATTTGGCTTTTGCTGATGGCTCTACCCTGGGTATGTCACCCAGACCGAAAAGCCATTTTGGCCCCTGTTGCCAGCCGGCGACGTCTCGAGTCACAAGTCGGAGCCCAGTAGCACACCCGGATCTTGCAACTCCGGGTCCCCCCGTATACCATAGTAAACGGCGTCGCTAAACCACGACCTAACGGGACGGAGGAACTTTCTGGTGCGTGCTGTGACTCGATTTGCCATCATCGCTTTGACCGGAGGCACACTACTTGCGGGGTGCGGACAATCTGCCGCACCATCGACTCCCCCGGTCTATTCCGTAGCGTCACAGCATTGGGTCAGTCCCGCGTTTGGTGCTCCGTCCGGGGGCATCGTCATTGCCATGGCCTCTTGGTGTAAGTTTTGTGCCTGGGAAGCCAGGTGGCAAGAACCCGCCTTGATTCGCTGGGCGACCCTGCATCACATTCGGGTCTCGCTCGTCGTCATCTCACCGTACGGGGGAATTGGCGTGCCGGGTCCATTAAATAATTCAAATGCCGGGGTCGATCACCCTAAAGCTCTTCCGTCTAAACACGCCGTATCGCTCTTGGCCACAACGATGGATACCTATGCCCAGGAGTTTCACTTAAACCCCGATCGAATTTTCTTAGATCCCAAGCGTGATAGCGTATTTTCTAAAAAAGCGGCCTATATCCCAAGCTTCTTCTTCCTCAATTCCCACGGCAAAATTGAAAAACAATTAGAGGATGTACAAACCGCCACGAAACTTGAAGCGGTCGCCAGCCAACTCGGTTTGGGAAAATCCTGAGTGAATCTGAGTGAATCCTGGCCGCTACGACGGGGCTTAACGCCCGCCTCGCCGTTGAGGGATTATGTAGCACTCGGCTAAGCATGCAGTCGCGCCCAGTGCTCCATCGGAAACCCGGTGACTACACGCCCTCGCTTTCCCATCGTGGTGCCCGCCATTGCGAGCGAATTTAAGACCGATTCCTCGACCGCCTCGATGGTGGCTCGAAACGCCTCGGACATCAAAGATCCATCCTCTTCGAAGCCCGCCACGAAAGACTCGACGCGCACGGTACTGAATGCCACCACAATGTCCCCACTTCCATGCGACACATAGGACCCCGTTCGTGCCAGGCCGACGACCGCGCGCTTGGCTAGTCGCAAGAGTCCACCCTGCGTCAACGGCAAGTCGGTGCCGATCACAATCATGATGGAGCCATCGGCCACGGATGGTTCATTTATGGATGTATCAGGACTCCTTGTGGGTGGCATCAATGCATCACCGACGCGGATTCCGTTGATCTGAAGATCCTGGGCCGACCCAAAGTTGCTGACCACCAGGGTGCCAATCGTATGGGCGCCGCTTTTCCCCTCAAGGGTCCGAGAGGCCGACCCAACCCCGCCCTTCCAGCCAAAACACGTCATGCCGGTACCGGCACCAAGCGCCCCTTCGTGCCGGGAATTACTCTGTAACGCGGCCTTAATGGCTTGGGATGCATGTTCTGGCCGCACGTGGAGTCCCCTCATGTCGTTTAGGTAACTATCGTTGCACTCGCCCACGACCACATTTACCGAGCGACCGTCTCCGATCTCGGGATCGACCTCAATCATGTAACCTGAACCTCGCCACGGATAAATCCGGGGGGTTCTATTCGCGAATTCCGGCAACCTCTTCCTGGCTCTCACAACACTCTGTTCCCGAAGGGATTCCCTGCGGTCACGAGGTGGCTACATCATCCAAGCTCTTAGTCGCTGGATTACCCACGATACCGACCGTGGCGCAAACTTTCTCGGACGACCCGCTCTGACTCGGGCCGCTGGGATAGCGGCCCAAGGACGAGGGACGAGTCCCTCGACTTGCAGGTTGGTTTTTGACTGCCTGTTGCCAAGCCGTCCGCAGGAGCGGTTCCGCACCTGGCCAAGACTCACGAGCCTTGGCAACTTGGAGGGCATCATCTTCCACAAAGCGGGCCAGATAGGCACTAAAGAGGTCCCTTTGCGTGGTCACGCCACACTCACAGGCGTGGACCCGCTCAGAAAGCCGCTTTTTGTGTTTCTTCCCGCATAAAGAGACTTGGGATAAGGCCGTGGTGCGGGTGCTGAATTCGAGGACCTCCCCGCCAGCGCTTGCAGCCTTGCGGGTTAAGATCGATAAAAACAGCTTGGGAGCCCGAACACTAATAGATCGGCCAAATCGCTTTTGAAACGCGTTGTAGCTCAATTTTTCGGTTTTAATGAGGACCCCGATGCCGAGAATCTGATTGGCGAGACGCCCATGCAACGCCTTGCGATGCGCCGCTTCGCATCGAAAGAGCTCCTTGAGCAGCGCTTGCGTCGCTTTCTGCCGCCGACTTTGGTGCGTGGGATGTTTACCGGGGATGGCCCGGCCCTGGGTGTCATAGCAATCGGGATTATTCGCCCGGCGCTGCCGGGCGAGATGCCGTTGCAAACGGCGAATCGTGCGATGATCCCGCAGGATCTCCTCAGCAAACTGCTTGAGGTATGCTTGGCTCCCGCCGACGATGGCAATGGTTGACGGGCCGATATCCAGGCCCAGGATCTCAGATCCGATAGGATGTTTAAATTGTCCCGTTTTCGGGTCAAGTTGTCGCATCGGGAATCCTTCACAGACCAGTTGAGCAAAGAACCGTAGGTGTCCACGAATAGTCCGCCGTACCAGCCGCACATACTTGATTCGTTGTGCGAGGCCATAAGCAATGACGGGATCACGATTGGCGTTTTTGGCCATGAGCAATGTGAGACCGCGCCAATGCAAGGCGTTCTCGCGCCAGCGCAGTCCGGCTTGATTGGACTTGCCTTCGAGGCTACCAATCTGATGCAGACCCCGTGTCCCCTTAAAGCAAACTTTCTTGGCTCGACCTAAGACAATTTTATTCACCGCATCAAACGCACGGTGCACGAGGGTTTGTCCAATGACGGCGTCCACATGGTCGCCAATCCATGATTGGTGGATCGTGGTCGCATACCGCGACAACGCATATTCGGTGAAGCCTACCGCAATACGCGCAGCGGCAAACGCCGCTGCCCGTTCCTTTCCCCGGCTTTGCGGAATTTTACGAGCGATGTCGTAGGCTTGAGACTGCTGTTAGAGATGCATACGTCTAAGGGCTTCGCCCAGCAAGGCATTGTACAGCTGCCGTGCCACCTCAAAACGTGTCTGCAAGGTCTTCTCTTGTGAGCGTGTCACGCGCAAGGGCACTTCGCAGACAAACGATGGCGTGGTTTTTCGACCGGGCTTAGACCGATTTTTGGTTTTCGATGTACTGTTTGATAACGGCAAGCGGGGCACCTCCTACGGTCGACACAAAATACGAGTTTGTCCACAAACTCGGCAACCGGCTCTTGAGTCGAGGAAACTCTTGGCGCAATAAGCGTGATGACCGTCCCTTGACCTGTTTGACGAACTTATGAATACCATACTGGGGATCGACCTCTACCAACAGATGGACATGATCCGGCATGACTTCCATCTCGATGACCTCGACGGTGCGTTCTTCGGCCACCTGATAAATGATCTCCTTCAGCCGTTCATCCACGCCCTCAACCAAAACCCGCCGCCGATACTTCGGGCACCAGACCACGTGATATTTGCAGGAATACACGACGTTGTGATTGGATTTGTCGCCCATAAATTAATTATCAGCATTGTGTGGTCTAACACGACACCTTTAAAAACTTTTGTCCCTATCGGGCCAACGGGCTTATATCCCCATGTCTGAAGACAGGGGCTTTACGCCCGGTTTCGGTAAGACCCCTTCTGTCACGGCGGGCACCCCAAAGGTGTTGGTGAGCATAATGGGGGATCCCAAAAGTCCGAGTTCGTTAACCTGAATGGTTCCCGTGGTCTTGCCATACCCGTTAATGACGTGGCTCGCAGCGGGAACCGGGTCCCTAAACCAATTCCCTTTATGCGGCAAAATGGCAGTGACTCCGGTACAGACCTCATTGCCGTATCGGTGATCCCGATCCAAGGTAACATGACCCACCAATACCCCCGGCACGTCACACAAATGGTTGGTGGGTCCCGTGGGCAAAGTCCCTATCTCAATGCCGTACTCGCGGAGTCGCTTGGAGCCCATGGGCACCATTCCTTTACACTAGCTAGGTTTCCACCACCTGACTCGGCTTGACCACTTTTACATCCGGGACAAACAAGAAGGCGACCAGCCCAATCAGGGAAGCGATAAAGACACTGCCAAACATGCCGCTAAATCCATGCCAGACCTCCGCGGCGGTTAAAATAATCGGACCGGCCGCGAGCCCCACGCCCCTAAATACGGCCATTAACGAGAGCGCTTCCCCCGCCTGATCTTCGCGGTATAGGGCCAAGGCCATCCGATTCAAAGGAGCTCCCATCGTGAAGGCCGTTCCAATGCCCAGTGCGACCATGGCTACAATAAAGCGCCACAACACCAGATGCGGCCAAGCCAGTAACAAGCCGCCAAGCGCGGCGGCCAAAAGTCCCGCGACTAAAACCTTACGTGGGCCAATTCGGTCCACCATGACGCCGCCAGCCCCGGAGAACACGGCGCCGGTAAAGGCGGCCGGAAGTAGTGCTACGCCGGACACTAGGACACTAAAATGTAGGGAGTCTTGGGTCAACGTGGGCACGAAGATGGCCGCCGACATGTCCAGACCAATCAGGGCGGCTCCAATCATCACGGCAATCCCCGCCGTATTGCTTAACGGCTTAGAATCCAAAAAGGGAATTCTGGCGGTGCGCTGCCGGATCCAAAAGAGCAAGAAGCAGAGTGCCGCGATGGCCAAAAATAGCCATCGTACGCTTGAATTCACCGTGATAAACAGAAGGACGCTGGCTAAAAAGGCTGCAAACCCAAGCCCACCGGAGATATCCGGCACCGCACGCGAACCGGTTTCGGAGCGTGGAACCCGGCGCACTAAGCCTAACACCACGATGGCGATAGGAATATTGATGACAAACACTGCGGGCCAGCCAAAATACTGTCCTAAAGCACCACCAGCAGTGGGACCCAAGATACTCGCCACCCCAAAAATGGCACCGAATAGGCCGAGTGCCATTCCCCGGCGGTGTGCCGGAAATAGTTTAAGGCCCTCGGCCTGGGCGTTGGGATATACCGCACCGGCACCCGCTCCTTGGACAATCCGAGCTACGATAAACATGGCAAAGTTTTGGCTCAGGGCCGCTAACAGCGAGGCCAAGCCAAAGGCGACAATTCCCCAGGTAAAAATTTTCCGATGACCAAAGCGGTCCCCGGCGGCACCTGCCAAAATTGTGGAGGCAATATAGGCCACGGTGTACGCCGTGATGGTCCATGCCGTCCATCCAAACACAATATGAAAACTTTTGGTAATTAGCGGAAACACCGGTCCTAGCACATTCGTGTCCAGGGCCCCAATGAACACCCCGACAAAATATACCCCAAGAATCCGATAGTTAGGCTTCACAGTCGCTTTCTTCCTTCCTATAGGTCTTAGTGAGGTACGGCAACCACCATGGCCACAAATATCAGCATCATGTAGATAAGAGAGAATTTAAATGTGCGCTTCGCCCAGGTAACCTCGGGTGCCCGTTCCCGCCAGCAATAGACATTATACCCGATGAAGGTCACCCCCAAGACAATCGCGGCAACCAGGTACACCACGTTAACGACATGGGTCATATACAGGAACAGCGAAGCCACCAATAACAGCACGCTGTACAAGAGACTCTGGATTTTGGTGGTGCGCTCGCCGCGTACGACCGGCATCATCGGAATCCCGGCCCGTTTATAATCGTCTTGCTTATAGAGAGCTAAAGACCAAAAATGTGGTGGGGTCCACAAGAACACAATTAAAAACATTAGCCATGCTGCGACGCCCACTTGTCCGGTCACGGCAGCCCAACCGACTAATGGCGGGAACGCCCCGGCAGCTCCACCGATGACAATGTTTTGAGGGGTACGGCGCTTCAACCATATCGTATAAACGAACACATAAAAAAGAAATCCAGCCAGGGAGGCGGCTGCCGCCATCCAATTGGCTAACAATCCGAGTCCAATAAACGACACCAGTTCGAGCACAATGCCAAATACCAAGGCATTCACCGGATCCATCCGGCCGGCCGCTACGGGCCGCCGTTTGGTTCGCTCCATTAGTTGGTCGATATCCCGGTCGTACCACATGTTGATGGCATGCGCCCCTCCGGTCGACATGGCGAGTCCGATAATTGTGACCAGCGTCAATCCTACATGCGGCACCTTGCCGCCCGCCACCACCATCGCACAGTATGCCGTGATCACCAATAGCACAATAATACGTGGCTTTGTCAGCACCACGTAGTCGGCCAGCGTCCGACGCCAACTTTGCGGCACCGTGGCCACTTGCGTGTACATACCTGGTTCCTCCAATGCTTCGCGCCAATTTGACACGCGATCTTGTTCCACTACTCACTTTACTGCAATCTCGGGGCTTTTCAATGCCTAATAATTACTATGGTGGTCGTGACAGGGTCGGCATTCCCAGTCTGTCCACTCTCCCCCAAATCATGCGACGGGCCTCATTCGAAGAGCCCTTCCTTTCCAGATCTCGACAGCATTACACATGTTTTCCGCAAAAACGGGCACACTCTTCCTCATGAAACCAATCAGCTTTGTCCTGACCATGGCGGGCTTAGGACTCGTAACTTTTCTCTGGCAAACCGGCACGCATCAAGCCTTGACTCTCTGGCACCTGACCCCCACCCTTTTCACGTGGGGTGCAACGCTGGTGGGTGGGCTTGCCCTAGTTGTACTATGGGTGCAGCCCCAAATTGCAATGGTCATGTTGTTTGGTGCCAGCTTTATTGGAGTGCCGGGATGGTTCACAGTTTGGGCTGGTCCCGGAAGTTTCTTTATGACGGCCGCCCTGGTCCTACTCATTGCAGCTAACCAGAACAAGCCACCACGGGCTCCATAATTCGCATAAAAAGGGTCCTCACCAAGGAGGACCCTTTCCCATTAGGAGCGTCTGATTACGAGGAGTGAGCCGCATCGGTGATGGAGACTTGGTGCGTATCGATTTGAATCGGAATGGTCCGCTTTGGCGTCATCGGTACCCGAATCGTCAGCAACCCGTCCTTAAGTTCTGCCGCAATCTCCGATTCGTTGGCTCCCGTGGGAAGCTCGACACGGTAGTGAAAGCCCGGGGTCCGAATCTCGCGGCGTAGATAAGACCATCCATCGCTTTCGCGATCGGGGGTTACCGCAGCCCCGCGGATATTGAGAACTTTGTCTTCCCAAGTCATCTCTAACCGATTCGCGTCGTATCCTGGAACTGAGACGGTGACTTCAAAAACCTCTTGGTTCTTTCGGATGTTTACGGCTGGTAAGGCACTTTCCACCGCCGCCACCGGGTTCCACAGCATCTCTTGCAACATGTTCATCGAAATCGACCTCCTCGGAATTTGTTGTCTTTGACTTTCTTTGACCTTAATATAAAATTCTCCGTGTGGTCTGTCAAGGGTTTTTTCAAGGGATCTCGAAAATTTTTTCAAGTGCGGGACGAACGGCCAGGGGGCCTGGTGGCCACGCTTCTCCCCATCGCCGACAAACCCGCTTGCTCCTCAGATCTCAAACATGTCATGGGGAACTTGGACGGGATCATTGAGCGTCAACGACTGTACAAGAATGTCCCAATGCCGCCCGTTGGCTCCTTCCGCAGTCATCCTACGGCAAAACCCGGTGCGCATGTCTACCCACAGCTGAAAAAAATTAACATAGTCGCCTAGTTCTTCGTCTCGGTCCCAATCCCAAATCCACCACCGATCGGACAGTTTTTTCTTCTCTCCGGTCACCGGATTGGATTCAAATCCTGCGCTGGCCAAAACGTGAACGATTTCTTCATCGTGGTACACATCATCGGGCAAGGGAGCAAACCAGTTATTCATCACTAAATCATACGAGGCCACCCAAATAGCCGGATTGAGCCATAGCCACAGGTGGGCATTCTGCTCAGGACTAAGATAGGGACGCCCATAGATAAGGTTACCTTCCTGGGTTAGACCTTGTTGTCGGGCTTCTTCCGTAGTCCCTGACCGTCTGAGGACACCGTCGTGGCGCAACCACCATCGGTTAGCGACTCCTACGTAACTGAGCGCAGGATCCTGTCCCCGACGCATATCATGCCGCCATCGGTCCGGCGCCATCCACCAAGCCGATAATTGGCGTATGGGCAAATCCAGGTCGGTCGAATCTAGAAATCTCGGATAATCCGGATCGCCACGCATGACCGGGAAGTGTTTCATCGACCCGGTTGCAGATACACACGTGACGCCGTCCCAAGCATGAATCATGCGTTCACGCACCTGATCCAAAGTATAGCGTTCCACGAAACTACCCTCCGCCTGATCCGGCCAGTTATGCGAGATTCCTGTGCGCGGCCGTTTTAACGCTTGATGGCTCTGGTCGCAATGTACGTCGGCACATGATATTCGTGTAACCGCCCGCTCCCATTGGTATCCTCGTAGAGGTCCGTCACCATAAATCCCGCT
>JAKADJ010000079.1 GCA_021820645.1 Bacillota bacterium | reverse complement strand
GCCGGGCATAAAGATTCCCCAAGCGATTTTGGAGGCAATGGCCTCAAAAACAGATGGAGAGAGCCTGGGGGCGGATTTAGCCATCCAATTGATTGATGCCTTGGCTCCGGTTGTATCAGGTGTCTATTTGGTGCCTTCCTATAATCGCGTAAGCAGTCTGGTGCCGATTATCCAACATATTCGAGAATACCTTCCGCTCAACGGGGCGGACACTGCACCATTCGGTGAATGACATTTCGCACCACTGACGCGGAATCCACGTGATAGCGAGCTTGAGTCGCGTGGTCAGGCCCAACTTTAACGGTGATACCCGTTGGCAATGCGGCAAACATGTCTTCGTCGGTGAGATCATCACCAAAAGCCACACAAATTCCGGTATTTGACGGATCCACGTGCTGGCGAACCACGCGGACTGCGTCTGCCTTGGTAGGACCATTAAGGGCACGGACTTCATAGCAACTTTGTGCCGCGCGCACCGTCCAATTTTGCCCCCAGGGGAAATTCCGTACCAGCCGACCTAAGCTCATGGCCACGGATTGCGGTGCCTGGCGATAATGAATGCTGAGCGAAGTAGCCTTAGATTCCACCCACACACCGCTAAAGCTTTGCAACTGGCCGTGGAGTGCCGCGGCCAGTCCCTGGGCTTGGCGTTGGATCGATTGGTGGTGGGGATGACGCCAAAAGAAGGTGCCTGGGCCCCGGACTTCCGCCCCATGATCGCCCGCCAGCCAAAGATTTCTCTGGTCGGCCAGGTACGGTGTGAGGTCGGCCAAGGGCCGACCGCTGACGACCGCTACGGTGTGACCCGGGAGGGTGGAGAGCCGGACCAGGTCTTGGGCCAGTTCGGGCAAAAATTGTATCGCAGTGGGATGTGGGGCCAGATCGACTAAAGTCCCGTCAAAGTCAAAAAACCAAAGCCACGTGGTGGCGGGTGGCTGGCCGTATAACAGATCCATTAACTGGTGGCTATCGCGTGGCATAGGTGTCCGCGACGTCATTTAAGGCCTGCACGATGTGGGCGATCCAGTCATAAATCGTGTGATGGTGAATATGCTCGCGCATGGCTTGGATGCGGCGAGCCCGATCTTCTGGCGAGGTCAGGGCGGCTCGGTGTAATTGTTCGGCCACTTCGTCAGGGTCCAACGGGTTGAAATGGAAGGCCTCGTCTAGCTCTTGGGCAGCGCCCGCCATGTCGCTTAACAAAAGCACCCCTTGGTTGTCAATCTGCGCCGACACGAATTCTTTGGCGACCAAGTTCATCCCGTCAAACAAGGAACTGACCAAGGCATAGTCTGCGGCCCGGAACAGACCCATTAGCCGCGCACGATCAATGCTACGTCGGATGTGCACTAAGGGGGTCCAGCTCCCATCACCGTATTTGGCGTTGAGTTGGCGGGATGCCTCCATGAATTGGTCATAAAGGCGGCGATATTCCCGGACCTCGGTCCGGGTGGGGACCACCACTTGTAAAAAAGTCATGCGGCGCTGATGCTCTGGATATCTCTCGAAGAATCGATCAATCGCTCCTAACCGCTGCAAGAGCCCCTTGGTGTAATCGGCACGATCGACGGAGACCGCCAAACGCACATCATGATTGCGGGCGCGCTTGCGAATTCCTTCGGTCCAACGCTGAATCCTTGGGGTCTTTACCATTTCCTCAATCGCGGTAATGTCTACGGAGATCGGGTAATCGCGTACCGTGATACGGTGGCCGCCAAGCTGGATCACGCCTTGGCGTCGATCGACCGGAATCTTCAGTCCTCGTTCTACGGCCGTCAGGAAATTGTCTACGTCTTGTGGGGTCTGAAACCCTAAAATGTCGGCACCCAAAAGCCCTCTCGTGATTTCTTGATGTTGCGGGCACAACCGAAACAACGTAAAAGGGGGCCATGGAATATGCCAAAAGTGTGCGATCGCGACATCAGCTCGTTGTTCGCGGAGCAACCGCGGGAATAAGGCCAAGTGGTAATCATGAGAAAATACTAACCCGGCACGGGGCGCCATTTGAGCCACCCGGCGAGAAAATTTTTGATTGACGCGGCGATAGAGTTGGAAGGCCTCACGGGAAAACTGGGCCCGCTCGATGAGCATGTGGCTCAAGGGCCAGAGTCCTTGGTTGGAATACCGATTATAGTACCCCAGGACTTCTTCTGGAGACAAAAACACCCGATGCAACGGAT
Organism: Bacillota bacterium; assembly: GCA_021820645.1. The sequence goes on along the minus strand of JAKADJ010000079.1, from coordinate 6,610 downwards.
ACTTCGGCTGATTGGGGGGTACCATGCGGATTCCGTGTGGGGCTGTTTCACGATCTGCCGAACCACTTCCCCAAGCGACCCAGGCGCCCCCGCTACGTCGCAATAACGGGTCCAAGGCAGATACTACGCCGCCAGCGGACTGCAAGCGGCGGATCCCTTGGGTGGTCTTTTCATCAATATAGGGTTCACGATTAGTCACGACAACCAGTGATCCTGGATGGTCCTCTAATGCCATGGTTTCCTCCTCGATCCGGATATCTCCATAATGGTACCATACATGGGAGAAAGTATCAGGAGCGAGAATCGAGGCCTCGTGTGCGGCGGCGTATCCACATCCGCGCCGCGTCTATTTCAGGGAAGTGGAGCCAGGCCAGAGTTGCCAAAAACCCTAGGCCAGAAATTAGCACGCACAGCAAGATGCCCGCTGCAAGCGGGATGATGCCGTAAATTTGGTCGAGCCGTAAGAATATGCGACTAGCCAGCGCTAAAGCCACCATAGGGATTGCCGCCAGGACCAACATTATGAATGTGTGTCGAAGTCCCATGCGCGAGCGGGCCTGACCTTCTTGGAACACGGCCCGGCCTAATAATACCGTATTAACCCAAGCGGCCAGCGCCGTGGCCAAGGCCAGGCCGTCGGTATGCATGATGCGGACGAGGATAAGGTCTCCAATAATATTGAAAGCAATGGTAATGATGCTAAAGCGCGAGGGGCTGCGCGTATTTCGTGTGGCGAAAAATAGTTTCTGCAAGTAGAACGAGAGACCAAAGCCAGGTAGACCCACGGCAAAGTACAACAATGTTCCGGCGGTTTGGGTGGTCGACCGATTGGAAAATACTCCGTGTTGGTATAGAAGACGTAAAATTGGGACTCGTAAGACCATGAACCAAATCGTGATCGGGACAATGACGGCTAAGACCATCCGCAGTCCTTTCGTGGCGAGGTCCAAAAACGTTTCGTGATTGTGTTGGCTATGGTGCTGTGAAAGTTTGGTGTAAATCGGCGTGGCCAGTGAGGCCACTACGAGTCCGACCGGCATTTGAATGAGCACATAGGCGTAGTTAAGGGCCGCAAGGCTCCCCGTGACTTGAGTCGAAGCCAAGATGCGATCGACGATAAGGCCTACAGTGCCCACCGAACTGACCAAGAAAAACGGACCGGACATTCGGATCATTTGGCTGAGCAAGGGGTGTTGAAAATGCCACCGAAAATGTAAATGGATTCCCGCTCGTCCCAATGCCGGCCAGGTGACCAGAAGCTGAGATGCAACCGCCAGAAGAAACCCTACGGCAACCCCAGTGATGTTCCAAATGCTACCGAGAATGATAATCGTGGAAATGCGTACGATGTTAATGGCTAAAGGCGAGATGGCGGGTAAAAAATATCGTTCCCGTTCCTGTAAGACTCCGACAATAATTCCGGACAAGCCCCAAAAGATGATGGTAGGTACCATGATTCGGGTCATGGTGATGGTCAGTGGCACCTCCGCACCATGAAAACCAATGGCGACGAGATGAATAATTTCCGGAGCAAATACCTCGCCGATTACGATAAGGACCAGGGAAAACAGGACCACTAAGGTAAAGAGCTCGTTAAGGAAGCGCCTGACCGATTGGCGAGAGTACTCGGCGTCTCCTTGAGTCATGGTGGGCACCACTGTGGTGGAGATGGCCGAATTAATGGTGCCAAACAACAAGTTAGGTAAAAGGGACGCCATCAGCCAGGCATCCGTGTTCCGTGAAGTTCCGAACGCGGCCGCCATGACAATTTCTCGGAGAAATCCGCTAATGCGGCTCACGAGCGTGGCGCCAAAAACGATGGTAGCCGAACTGCCGAGGCTTTTTGAGCGCGCTTGAGCTCTTCTGGGGGTCTGTTGGTCTGCCAGCTCGCACCCTCCTTAGTTTCCTTCTTTGTAGTATACCAAGATTGGGCGTGGAATTTGACGACCTTACCGCTTAATGTCTATCAAACTACAGAACTCGAAAAACACGAAAAGTTAGCAAATGCGGTGCCTACCAAGGCTAGAAGCTCGCGGTTCCGCGTAAATTCAGGTAAAGTAGAGGGTAATCCCAGCAAAGCATCAGGGACCCACCAGACACTAGGGACGTGGTCCCATTTGGGCCCGACCCGATGGGTGGGATTCGCTAACGCGGAGGGGCTTAAATGACCAATCCACCACCAAAGGCAGGGTGGGCATCCGGCTTGGCACGAACGCGTGACATCGTCCTTGTCGTCATCGGTATCGGCGTGATACTGATTGCAACGACGTGGGCCTTGGCACGGGTGGCCAATGTTGTCGTGGTCCTGGTGCTCGCATTGATGTTTGAAATTACCCTTAGTCCCTTGGTCGAGAGGCTAGCTCTGTCATGGAAACGCTCCTGGGCGGTGTTTTTCGTGGTGTTCTCCAGTGTGGTGGTTTTGGTGGCGGGCGGAGTTTTGTTGGTGACCGTCATCGCTGCCCAAATCGCCACACTGGTTGCCCGCTTTCCTGCAGAATTTCAAGTCTTGACGCATCGCACGCCGGGTGTGCTCAGTTGGCTCTCGAGCCTCGGGATTAAAGTGAGTGTCACTCAAATCGAAGATAAAATTTTTAGTAGCATGGGTCAAATGTCTACGTTTGTGGTGCGCCAAACGGTCACGATTGTGACCAATCTCATCGATTTCGTCGTCGACGGCGTCATCATCTTGTTCATTACCGTGTACTTGCTACTCGACGCCAATCGCATTCACAGTTCAGTTTTGCGTCTGGTGCCGCACCACCGCCGGGAAAATCTACTAGCCGTGGAGCATACGTTGGCGCGGGTCATTGGCGGGTACGTGCGCGGGCAGTTTTTTTTATCCATTATCGTGGGCACCGGATTTGGCCTGGGTTGTTGGATTATCGGCTTGCCGTACCCGTTGGTCATTGGAGTGTTTGCAGCCATTATGGAACTGATCCCCTTGCTAGGTCCCGTATTGGGCGCGATTTTGCCCTTGGCCCTCGCACTTTTTAACAACCCGTGGGTAGCCGTTCCTGAGGTGTTGGTGTTGTTAGCCGCGATCCATCTATTAGAATCCCAAATCCTGGGTCCGCGCATCATTCGCAACCAGGTTGGGTTGCACCCTGTCTTGTCGGTGGTAGCCTTGATGATCGGCGCTGAATTGCAAGGAATTTGGGGCGCATTATTCGCGGTGCCGGCCGCAGGCATCATTGTCGCTGCATGGGTTGCCGGTGGCCGGGTATGGCGCGAAAAAGTCGTGTTGCCGAGTCAGCCCGATCGGGCGCCGAAGCCGCCCGATCGGCCGAAAACTAAGTGAAGTCGACCACCTTGTCGCTATATATGTGGCTTCTTGGATCGACGATGGCCGCCTCCAGCAGGGTGCCGGCTTCCACGGTGACTTCGTCCCCTAACCCCGTATACCTCGTAATACAAGTCGGCTGATCGGCGTTTGAATGCACTCGCACCATAATGCCGAACAAGGAGTCGGAAATTTTAGCGTAGGACTCAATGTGGCAACCCTCGTCCAAATGGGAATGATACACTTCCGCGTAGGGTTCGATGATGACGTCATCGGCCAATGTGGAGTCACGAACCACTGCGTACGGACCGATTTGTACGTTGATCCCGAGGTAGCTCGATTCCACGGTCGCCGTTGGGTGGATGCGAGGCGCTGCCCGCCTGGTAAAAGGCGAGCCGATGGGCCGTGCCGGCCAGTCTAGATCCATCTGGCCGTGGAGTACGCGCTGCATTGTCGCAAGAAAATCGGGAATGTTGCCGAGGTCTCCCACATCTATTGCGGGATATGCATAGACCTTATATTGCTCTCTGACCAACCACGGCAATAAGTCATGGCCAAAGTCTAGCCGATCCCGGCGCATGACTTGGAGTCTTTCACTGTCATCCAGTTCGCGAAGGATCTCGGGGCGAATTAAATACACGCCGGCGTTCATTAAAAAGGGGATCTGCTTGGCGGATTCCCATGACTCTGCTTGGGTCAGACCGAGTATGTCCTCTACACCAGGTTTTTCTTTGAACGATCGAACCCGGTGATCGTTACTCGTGAGCACCACACCGTAACGGCCCATGACATGTTCCGCGCATTGTGTCGCGGTTACCACAACAACGTCCGCCTGGGTGTCTTGATAGACCTGATATAAGCCCTTAAGGTCTAAGTTGAATAGACTGTCTACGGGAAACACCAGGACCGGGTCTTGAATGCCGAAATACGCGGCATTGCGAAGCGTTGCGTCCCCACTTCCCGTGTCCAATGGGTCCAAAATAGGCGGTGAGTAATACACCGCGATATCGCGATATTGATACCCCACGTTGCTTTTAATTTGGTAACGATTTTCCATTCCCTTAGCCACGATGAGGGCATTTCGTACCCCCTGGTCTTGTAGCCAATTTAATTGCCAGTGAATGATGCGGCGGCCCATAAATCGAATGACGGCCTTAGAACGTAAATAATTGGTCCCTTTGAGCGTTAAAGGGCGTACCCGCTCACCGCGGCCAGCAGCCAACCCTATGGCAACAATAGGTAGCGTTTCCATGGAACAGCTCCTCCATCTGACGTAACGTTTGAGTATACGCTGGCTGTTTTAAGCACATTGTAGCAGACCACAGCCATCTTATGGTAATACTGGGAAGAGTGTACAAACAGTCTTTCAAATAATCGTGATCATCCAGTGAGAGCTCACATACTATGATAAAATCAAGCCAATACTATGTAGTGCCACCCGAGGAATCTGACATCAATCACAAGAGAGATGGAGGATCTTGGCGTTTCCCGCTTTTCCAGGGTAAGAATCCAGGGATTGGAGCCCAAAAATATAGGAGGTGTTGGTGATGAGGTCATGTCCCTTGTGTCAGGTCGGGGCGCTCCAAGAGCACCGCGACGCCGATGGCCACGTTTTAATTTCTTGTTCGGAGTACCCGGTGTGTCGATTCGAAAGCACCTCGTGGGAGGGTGTAGACCAAACCGCGGCGCGCTTCCGTCATCCTGTATCTCCGGGACAAATCTAGCGCTCGTCGATGAGGCGTCTATACAACTAGCTCGAAATCCAGAAGTCTCGTATACTGTATGGATGAGAATTTTTGAAATTCCTCCGATGCACGAGTGGGTTCCTGGATATCGTGAAATGTCCGGCCTATGGCACCAAAGGCCAGACGGCATTGAATTCACGCCCTGGTGGGACTTTTCGAGGCGTCCTCACGGACAATCCCCCCGCGAGTTTGGATGCTGGGACTCATATGCCTTGGGACTCCAGTTACAGGGAATCCCGGTACCCCACATTGTGCGAACGGATGCCGCCCAAATACGGGTGGGATGGACCCTCGTGGTGACACCGGAGGTTAATCAAGCGGTGTTACGCGGGTACAGCCTGGCCACGGGATGGCCGTGGTCGCAAGATGAGTATTGGCAACAGTTCATGTGCTGGCTGGATGCTTGGACAGAATCTCACATGCCGCACGTGGCACAGAGTCTTAAGTTTCCGCGAACCTTGGGAGGCTCGCTAGGACGGCGATTGGCCAGCCACGTGATTTTATCACCCCACGAATGGAGCATTGCAGATGCGGACCAACGACTGGTGCTGCAAAGCTCCCAGAAGTGGGTTGACGCGGCTCGGCGGACCCTCTCTCAGGGGGGGCCTGAGACGGGCGCCTCGTGGACCGTGAGAATTCGCGATTTGGGGGAGAACACCGTCAGCCTAAGTGTCTGGGACGACGTCGGCCGCGAGTTAGGTTATCCCGTAGTGCAACGCTGGGCTGCCTACTGGCACGGTTGGGAGCAGCTCGCCCATCAGATTGAGGTGGTGGCCACGGGTCAAGTATTGGACGCCTTTTGGGACGAGGAATTACCGCGGCTCTATCGGATTGGAACCACCGTGCAAATTCCCAAGCAGTGGGTGCGGCACCAGTTGGTGGCACGGCCTTCCGTTGCTGCCGACTGGCGTCCCAATAATCTTGATACGCGCCAGTGGTTGGATGTTGACTGGGACGTCTTACTGGATGGTATGCCCATGACCAAGGATATGTTGGCGGACTTGGCCAAGGCACAAACACCCCGAATTCAACTGAATCAACAGTGGGTGATGGTGGATGACATCTTGGTGCGTCGAGCTAAAGCCCTGTTGCGTACGATTCATCGTCAACGCCAAAGTCTTGGGGCGCTATATTTTCGGGAATTAGTGGCAGAGCGTCATGACGCGTCGCTAGTGCCCGGGATACGGCAGCGGCTAGCGGAAGTTTTATTGGATTTTCCCGCCATCGATGTCGCCGCCGCGGGATTTAGGGGAACCTTGCCTCCCTATCAGGCGGTAGGGGTTGAATGGCTACGCAGTCGGATGGATCATGAACTGGGCGCCTTGTTGGCCGACGATATGGGTCTCGGCAAGACCATTGAGGTCATCGCGGCGCTCCTAGATTTGTGGCGGGCACACCCCGAACGGATGGGACCCATCCTGGTGATACGTCCACTTTCTGTAGCTACCAACTGGATAGTCGAGTGGAAGCGTTTTACGCCCGACCTACCTGTGACCCTGTATCGGGGCACGCGTCGCGTCCTATCGGTGGAGTTGGATAGACGAGATGTAATTGTAACCACATTTGACACGGTGGTCCGGGACCA
>JAKADJ010000078.1 GCA_021820645.1 Bacillota bacterium | reverse complement strand
GGCGAGCGACTGTGGGGCATTGGTGCCTTTGGCATGATTCCCTATCGGGGCATTCATCCCTTGGTCAAGGAAATTCATCGCTGGCCCATGGTAATGCAAACCACATTGGCGCCGGTCGGCTCTGGCGATCCCTGGTTGGTGGTGCTTGATGGGCCGTCCCAAGGCATCTGGTTTAATACTCAAACCGGACAGTTCGGCCCGCGTTTTCAAATCATCCTGCCATCCGGCGATATTGCCCGGGCGGTGGTGGTTAGAGGCTGACGGTGGAATAAGCGACATCTTGATATCCCCATTGGATCAGCGCCCAGGCGGCCCATAGTGAACGATAGGGATCGCCCCCCAGGACCAACACGGGTTCGTTGCGATCGACAGGTGGCAGCGTTCGCGGCCAGGTGGATAGGGGCGAGAGGTGAGCACATTTGGGCCCCGGAAACCTTTCGGTTTCGTGAGGCTCTCTAATGTCAAAGGCAATCGTAGCAGGATGGGCCGTAAGATACTGGGGTACATCCTCTAAGAGGACCAATGGAGTGCTCCGGACCCTGAGTCCGGCCTTTACGAGACCTTCCCGCGAGACAACCCAAGCCCCTACTACCGCAATGTGTGACTGGCCGATGTCTTCGGCGGCAGATTGGGCGACCAAAGGGGTGTCGGCAATCAACAGCACTCGACGATTGGTGATGGTTTCAGCGGTGAGTAATGCGGCCCACTGAAATCTCCCCCCAGGCAGGGATAAGGAGCCGTCGATGTGGCCCATAACATAGGATTTGACGCTCCGAATATCGATTAATTGAACCCCTTGGTGAATAAAAGCTAAAGACTCCCGACTGGACAGAATAGCGAGTTCGCTCATGGGCGACGGTCTCCTTGTGGTCATCGATACTGAACCGGAAATGGAACGCGATGTACGTTCATGGCAGGTGGATCGGAAATTTTGTAGTGCGGAAGAGGCTCGATGGGCTTAGGGTGTCCACGGAGATCGTCCAAATGCACGGGCCGGTCGAGCACTTCAGCGAGTTGTAACAGCTTCCATAATTGTTGATCCGATACACCGTCAATCTGGACGTGTGGATAGCGCGACACGAAGTGACTGACGGCATCCCACCCGAAGGAGTTCACGTCGAGAAAAATACTGGTGTGGATAGCCGTCGATAGGGTATCGATGGCGCGGTCTAATGTATCCAAACCGTGGTCGGGTCCCTGGCGCGTTAAGATAACGCGCCGGACCGGAGCCTTTTGATACACGCGATTTAATCGGCTCCACGCCGGGTCTTGAACGCCTCGAGGGCACGGCACGACTACGTCAATCGTGGCGGCCTTAAGGACTTTCGGCGTCGTTTCGGTCAGTAATAGATGCAGCGGGTGGTCTCGGTGCGACTTGGTGACGGCATAAGAGGCGGCCACCGGGCTCGGCATGGGACCCGGCATAATGAGGTGACCGCGTCCTTGATGCGATTGAAGAAACATGGCGACCACGCGGTCATAATACGACGGCGCAATGTTAGAAAGGTTTAAAGTCGGCATAAAGACCAGCGGGTGTTTCATGAGCTCACCTCTGCGGCCGTCCGATAAAATCCATCGCATCCGGCGTGGGTCATCAGCAATTTCGCGTCATCAGATAGTTGTCCTTCGGGATCACTGACTAGGAGCGGAATCTCGCCCAGATACGATCGGGTCCACTCAATTACGGTCAATAGTTTAAGTAAGTGTGTGGATTCTAGTTCCGGATGATTCGGCACGGGTCGATAGGGTTTAATTTCAACCCGATCCCACCGGTAATCCGCTAACCGGCTCAAGTGTTCTCGATAGTCGTCGGCCGAAAACCAGTCGCCTGCCAATATCATAGCGGTGGGAGGGAGACCAATGTCCCAGCCTAGTTGGGCGATATCAATCCAGGTCTCGCCTGGCATGCGATGGGGAGAGAGCCGATCGCGCCACTCCGGTACCAGACTTTCTCCACCGCCCGGACCAATGCGGGTAGCCCCTGCCCACTGCAACTCTGCCATTAAATCGCGAATCGGGCGTTGTTCCATGCGATGCCACTGGTAGAGCTCGATCGGAGAAAAAGCTTGAATCATTCCATAATGGTGGCTCACCCGATGGACGACGGTACGGAAATAGTCAAACGGTTCTTTGAAGGTCAAGCCGCCACGAATTTTTACCAAATCGACCGCGGTTTCGAGGTGATCTACCGCAAGGTCCAGATCCCTAATGGGCAAGAGCGGATCGATGGCTTTGTCTGGATTCATTCGGGTGAAGACGCTAAAGTCGCAAAAATGACAACCCATCCAACATTGGCGCGTGGTGGTTACCTTCAATACAGCCCAAGTAGGGGCCGACTCTTGGGGATAAATGAGCTCCAGCTGCCCGCCGCCTTTCTACGTGATACCGATTTAAGGATAGATTCGACATCGTAGGTCACCTTCCCTTTCGCGGCTAAAGAATTTCTCTGATCATTCCAGGCGCTCCCCTGGCATACCATGAAGATTAGAGATGCCGGACAAGCGCGGTGCTGGCGGTGTAGAGGGAGGATCCAGGGATGAAGGGAAGGACCTTGGGAAAAGTTTCGCACGCATTGGGAATCCCGCCAGAAGTATTGGTAAACGTTCCGCGGATCGAGGTGATTGGGCACCTTCAACTGCGGTTGGAAAACCACTTAGGCATCGAGCATTACGATCCCGAGCGGGTACTCATTCGAGTGGCTGGAGGCTACTTGGTGGTCTTAGGGAACCAGCTTGTGGTGGGGTGGATAGACCACAATGAATTGGTTCTGACAGGCCGGGTGCGGCAGGTGACGTTGCAGGAGGGGAAATCGTGACCGATTTTCTTTACCGATTCTTGTCGGGTTGGATGGAAGTCAGTGTGAGTGGCCGGAATGTCGAACCACTCATCTCCCGGGTTGTCGAAGAAGGCTATCGTTTATGGTCGGTGCGACGCCGCGGAGATACTTATATCTTTTTCGCCACTCTAAGCGCCCTTCCCTCAATCCGGGAGGAGGCCGGGTCACGGGGGCTTGCCGTAAAGTTTTTACGTCGTGGCGGTCTTCCGATTGAGTGGAGAAAATCCCGTCGCCGTCCCTTTCTTTGGGTGGGCCTCATGACTGCGATAGCCTTAGTGTTTTATGTGACAACCCGAATCTGGGTTGTAGATGCGGTGACTCCTAGTCTTTCCCCTGCGGCTCGGGCGCAATTGGTGTCGACTGCGGAGCATTCTGGCTTGTCGTTAGGTCGTGTACGCAAGCATTTGGATATCCAGGCGATTCGGGCTCGGATGATCCGGGCACTGCCCCAGTATTCTTGGATTGGAATTAGCATTCATGGGGTATTAGCCACTATCGAGGTGGTGCCGTTGGTGGTGCGGCCTCCCTTTCATACGTTTTCTTCTATCACGGCGGCCGAGAGTGGGAAGATCACGAAAATTTTGGTCTACATGGGAGCCCCTGAGGTGTCGGTCGGAGAGTCGGTCCGTAAGGGTCAAATCTTAATTTCGGGAGCCGTATCGGCGCCGAGCCGAGTCCAACCGGAGGGATCTCAGGAGCCTCAGTTGGAGACGGTCATGACCCCGGCTGAAGGAGATGTTTTTGCGAATGTGGCCCATAGTGTTCAGCTGTTCCAGCCATTCGTGCAAGAGACGGCCCAACCTACGTCTCGGGTATTTGTCCAGGCGTTCTTGTTTGTGGCGGGACATGGACCCTGGCAATACCGAGGAATGGGCCCCGTTCCATTTCGCCACTATCAACAGCGACGCATCATGACCCAAGTGCAGTATCGGGGTGTCAACCTTCCGATTAAAGTGCTTAAGATAGTATATAATGAAACCATCATAACCAGACATCGCCTGTCACGGGCGCGGGTGCTGGCGTTGGCCGATCGACGGGCGACCGAGCAGCTGTCTCGTGCGCAAAAAGATAAAGGGCCAGTCGTGCAGGTTATTAAGAAGGCCCGATGGACGACAAAAGGCGTGTGGCTTCGCATGGTATGGGTCGTGAATCAAAATATTGCACGACCCCAGTCGAGACGTTAAATAAAAGGGGGACACCGATTGCCGCCTTCTCAATGGGTCATCACAGATAATCAAGCGTCATTAGCGGTTGCAGGACGCCGGGACGAGCACTTGAAAGTGATCGAAGAGGCATTGGACGTCAAACTTACGGCCCGTGGAGATATCATTGCGATTGCGGGCACGGAAGGGGCTCAGAAGAAGACCCAAGAGATCCTGGACTTGTTGACAGAATGGGCTCAGTCCGGTCAGCCGGTACGGCGGGATACGGTGGATAACGCCATTTTGGCAGTAATTGAAGGGACCCAACGACAATTTCTCCATCTTTTGACGGAATCGATATTTACGACCACGCAAGGCCGCGTGATTCGACCCAAAACGCTAGGTCAGCAGACGTACATTGAGGCGATTCGGCATAATCTTTTGGTGTTCGGGATTGGTCCAGCGGGGACCGGAAAAACCTATTTGGCGATGGCCATGGCAGTGCAAGCGTTAAAGCAACATGAGGTAGAGCGCATTATTTTGACGCGACCTGCGGTGGAAGCTGGGGAAAAATTGGGATTCTTACCGGGCGATTTAGAGAGTAAAGTTGACCCATACTTGCGCCCATTATATGATGCGCTGTTTGAATTTTTGGGACCGGAAGCCGTTGATCGGTATCGAGAGAAACAACTGATTGAGATTGCCCCATTGGCCTATATGCGGGGGCGCACCTTGAGTAATAGCTTTATCATCTTGGATGAGGCACAAAATGCGACCTATGAACAAATTAAGATGTTTTTGACACGAATTGGCTATGGTTCGAAAATGGTAGTGACTGGGGACCAGACTCAAGTCGACTTAGGTCGGGGCCAACGGTCGGGCCTCCGCGTGGCAGCTGATATTGTCTCGGGCATTGGGGGTATCGCGGTAATCCCGCTCGGCGCTCGTGATGTCGTGCGACACCCGCTGGTGGCACACATTGTGGATGCATTTCAACAGCATGAAGAGAAAGAAGCAGAATTGCCGCGTCCTGACGGGCGCCGCTGGCAACACCCAGGATAGGGCTGCATTAAGGTTTTATGGGCACTCAAGCACCTGTCCCGCATCGTGGGTCCCTGGCCGTAGTAGGCGAGGGTTGTTGGGTGCCTAAAACAGTGCGTCGTCGTGTTTGACGGCGAAGGGATTGAGCCTGGGTGTGGTTTCACTCCAGTCCAACATTTGACGAAAGGAGGGAGCGGCGCTTTTAGGGCGAGATTCGTCAGTCGCGAGAAGAGATGAGAACCATGCTTAAGGGCCCCAAATGGTGGCAACAGTGGCGCAACACCAACCAAGACAGTGCATGGCAAACGCGCCAACTGGCCATTGCGGCGGTGGTGTGGGTGTTACTCACGGCCATTTTTTCAGTGACGTTATTGGGTCAACGGATCGACGTGTCGGTGGGGGACTACGCCCCACGGAGTGTGGTGGCTCCGTATGGGGTCGTGGATTGGGGCGCAACACAAAAAGCCCGGCAAATTGCCGCTGCGTCGATTCCGGAAGTGTACACGTCGAACACAAAAATTTTGGCCGTGCAAAAGCATATCCTGGTACGGCAATTTGCTTTATTAGAAGCGCTGGCGGAGGACCCTGGGGCTCCTTTGAGTCTACGGGAGGCGGCCGTTGAAAAGGCCATTCCCGTGAATCTTCCCAGTGCGGTGTGGGGTGAGGTACTGGGGCTTTCGCCGACGACATTATCCCAACTGCAGCAAGATGCGACATTGACATTGGCTTCCGTGATGGGTCCCGGGAACGGGGTCCGGGATAACTCAGTGGGCGTGGGCGAAGCCAAGGGATTCGTGGCGCAATTGGTGGCCCAAGAAGAGCCCAACCCTGGGCTTCGTTTATTTTTGACGGATTTTACCCAGAATCTCGTAGTGCCGAATACGTTTCCGAATCGGGCGGCTACCCTAGCCCGGCGTCAAGCGGCGATGAATCGTGTGCCTGAAGTGAAAATCCTTAAGGGCGAGCAGGTGTTACAAGCCGGGCAAGTCGTGACCGCGACCGATGTTAACGTGCTGAAAGAACTGGGTCTCTTGAACCAGGGATTTAATCCCGGGCCGATTATTGGGGCTGCATTGTTTTCTGCGGTTATGGTCAGCCTGATTGGAGCCTATTTCTGGCTCCTCCGTCGTAGTCAGGCGGAAAACGTCTCCGTAGCCCTGATTACGGGGGTCATTTTGGTGGCGTCGGTTATTGCGGCCGATGCCATGTCAGGACTTGGGGTCCTTAATTATTTAGTGGTACCGACGGCTGCCATTATGGTTAGTGCACTGGTGGATACGGGCATTGGGGTCGTGGTGACCGGAATCCTGTCACTCGCCATTGCGACGTTAATTGGTGCGGATCTCAATGTGGCACTGGTATCGTTCTTTGGGGGCATTGCCGGCGTTTTTGGCGTCAGTCGATTGTCGCAACGCTATGATATTGTCCGCGCGGGACTTATGGTGGGTGTGGTCAATGTGGTGGCATTATTGGGACTGGATGTGATGCAAGGGGCAGGTTTGCTCCAACAGCCCGTCTGGATTCAACTGGTGTGGGCATTGTTAGATGGTCTTTTGGCAGCCGTTTTCTCGATGGGACTCATCCCCGTGATTGAGGGTCCATTTGGGATTATCACCGCGGTCAAGTTAATTGAGTTAGCCAACCCGAATCAACCCTTGTTGCACCGACTCTTAGTGGAAGCTCCAGGAACCTATAACCATAGTATTATGGTCGGGAATCTAGCCGAGGCTGGTACGGAGGCGGTTGGAGGAAATTCTCTTCTGGCTCGTGTCGGTGCCTATTACCATGATATCGGGAAATCCAAGCGCCCCTATTTCTTTGTCGATAATCAATTTGGTGCGGAAAATCCCCATGATAAATTGGCTCCCAGTCTGTCCTCGCTCATCATTTCATCCCATGTACGGGATGGGATAGAACTAGCGCGAGAGCACCGGGTGCCGGAAGCTGTCGTAAACTTTATACGCGAGCATCACGGGACTACGTTGATCTATTATTTTTACCGAAAGGCATTGGATGCGGATACCGGTGAGGGGGTGACCGAAGCAGATTTTCGGTATGATGGGCCGAGGCCGCAAAGCAAGGAGACCGCGATTGTTATGCTGGCCGATGCTAGTGAGGCTACCACGCGGACGTTGAAAACCCCTACACCACAGGCTATCGAGCAAGTGGTGCGCAAGATTATTAAAGACCGTCTGACCGATGGCCAACTGGATGAATCGAATTTGACCTTAAAAGAATTAGACATCATTGCAAAAACTTTTACGCGGGTGCTGACCGGATTTTTTCACCAACGAATCGAATATCCAGAAAAAGTTTTGAAAGAGATGGAGAGGAGTCAAGGCCGTGGAAATATGGGTGGAAAGTCATCCCGAAGCATACGGCGCGTTGGAGGCAACGGTACGCCGGGTGGCCCAAACAACGCTAGCTAGCTTGCCAGACTTGCAATCTGCCGAACTCAGTGTGGTGCTTACGACCGATGAGGAGGTGCACGAACTCAACCGAACCTATCGTGGTATCGATCGCGCCACGGATGTGCTGTCCTTTCCGCAACACGAAGGCGAGGACTCGGATCTTAGCGATCCACTGTTGGGTGACGTCGTGATTTCCATCGATGCGGTCGAGCGCCAGGCCTTGGAATATGGACATAGCCGCGAAAGAGAGGTGGCATTTTTAACCGTGCACGGCATATTGCATTTGTTGGGCTGGGATCATGAGGTGCCGGAAGATGAGGCTCGCATGATGGCTAAAACTGAAGCGATCCTCTCAGGAATGGGACTGACGCGTGAAGCGCGCTAACAATCTCGCCGAGTCGTTTCGTTTTGCTTTTCAAGGTCTTCTGTATGCGCTGAGGACCCAACGCAACATGAGGTTACACTTCTTTACCGCTACCCTGGTGATGGTATTAGGGTGGACGATGCAATTGCCACGACGTGAGTTCATTGCCGTACTGACCGCCATTATGGTGGTCATGGTAGCGGAGATGGTCAATACCGCGATCGAAGCCGCGGTGGACTTAGCGAGTCCCTCTCTCCATCCTTTAGCCCAAACCGCGAAAGATGTGGCGGCGGGAGCCGTGTTGTTGGCCGCCATCGGAGCCCTTTTCTTGGGGATTTGGGTTTTTCTTCCGCGTCTTAGCCGGATCGCACCGGACTTTATGGTACGATGGAACCACACCCCTGGCGTCACCGTGGTGGTGCTAGCGGGGTTGGTCGCGGTGTTGGGATTAGTACTGTGGATCCCCAAATCACAACGCGTCCGACGAAGGAGGCCCGAACAGAGCCAGTGAAGCACATCCCTTGGGGGCCCATCGCGTTTTTGGTGGTAATGGTGGGCGTGTCTGCATTGTATTCGATGGCGGAAACCGCCATGATGGCCTTGTCGCGCAGTAAGGTTCGGCAGCTAGCCGAAGCAGGTAATTCACAGGCGCATTGGTTAGAACGGCTCATTCGCGAACCGAATCGGTTGTTGAGTACGGTGTTGGTAGGCAATAACTTAGCCAACATCATTGCGTCGACTGTGGCAGCCGCTTTGTTTATCCAATATTTTGGCAGCAATGGCATTACGATTTCTACTGTTGTAATGACCCTGGCAATTTTGCTGGCTGCAGAGATTACGCCGAAAACCTTTGCCGCGCACAACCCGGAGCGGGTCGCGGTGCGTTTGGCACCATTTTTGGAGGTGTCCGCTCGAATTTTTGCGCCGATTGTCAAAGTCCTCACCTGGATTGGAGTCGGTTTTATTCGGATTCTCGGAGGTAAAGCCGAAGGGGGCCGTATTATTACCGAGGAAGAGATCCGGACCATGG
>JAKADJ010000077.1 GCA_021820645.1 Bacillota bacterium | reverse complement strand
AGATGAATCCCCGTGGGCGCCCAAAGTAAGGTGGTCTTCCAAGGATGCCACCAGTGGGTAGGCCACCAGGCTAAGAACCAGACAAAGAGGCTTGGATCCGGTCCCTGGCCCACCACCTCATGCGAGAGCCTAATGGGCGATCGGAGACCTACCAGGATCCAAGTCGTCACGCCGTAGAGCATGAACGCACGGAAATGAAATTGGATCGCGGCAGTGGTTTTTGGGATGAGGTGAAGACGTGTTGAAACCACCATAGGCCCCCCGGTGTTTCCGCATTTTTGGCCAGGCTCTGATAGTGATGTTCGCGTTGGAACACCCATCTCCCTGCTTTGCACTCACGAATTAGCTCGTAACTACTTCGCTTATTGTTAAGAACATGTTAAGATTATGTTAAGAAAGGGTTATCGAAAGCATGGTGGGATGATGGGGATTGACGTCTTGGTGTTTTTTGGTATTGCCGGATTTGCCGTGATTTCGGGATTCAATGATGGAGGTAATCTCATTGCAACGTTTTTGGCGTCGGGCACCCTTTCTGGCCGCACGGTAGTTCCCTTGCTAATCTCTGGGATTGGCCTCGGTCCAATTCTGTTCGGGACCGCAGTCTCTCACACAATTGCCCTCGAGGTGGTAAATTTTCAAGCGGCTGGTCCGTTGGTTTTGATCATGGCACTCTTGGCCGCATTGGTTACCTTGTTGGTCACTTGGCTTTTGAAAATTCCCACCAGCACCACCATTGCTTTGGGCGGGGGAATGATTGGCGCCGCGATTTTGAGTGGTCGTGGCCAACTTATCCATTGGATGGGAGTTGGCAAATTAGTGTTGGGCTTAGTGGGGTCCGTGGTCATTGGATTTTTTGTAGCTTGGGTCTTGGCCACTCTACTCTGGGCCGCCTTAGCAAAACTATCCGTCAGTCAAGTGCGTCGGTTGGGACTGGCGCAATACATCACGGTATTTTGGCAGGGACTGGCGTATGGGGCCAACGATCAAGAGAAGGCGATTGGATTAATGACCATATTTTTGATGCTGCGGGCGCATACGCTAACCTATCGGGTGACTTGGCTTGCCATCTTGCTACCCTTAGTGTTTTGGGCCATCGGCCTCATCGTAGGAGGTTGGCGCATCGCGCACACTGTAGGTGGGCACATCTTTCGACTACGCCCAATGAATGCTTTGAGTACTCAAGCAGCGGCCGCATTTACGGTGAGTATTGCGGCCTGGTTCGGCTTCCCGGTAAGCACCACGCAAACCACCGACGGATCGTTGTTCGGAATGGGAGCTGCGCTAGACCCGTTGCACGTGCGCTGGCCGATGGTGAGAAAAATGTTTGCCGTCTGGCTCTTAACGATGCCTATTGCGATGGTCATTGGGGGCTCCGCAATGGCCGTGGTATCGGTCATCAGATGAGCATTGGAATACCTATCTTGAATGACGTGGAGGTTGGACCGTGATGAGTTGGAAAGATATTTTTGTACCCTCGCAACACGTTTTTTATGGCCTTTTATGCGACCAAATGACAGTCGCCGAAGAGATTACGGCATTGCTCGAGCGATACGTGTTAGCGGAGGAGGAGGCCGAGCGCAGTACCATCGCCGCCAATGCGTCCGATTGCGAGCACGAAGGAGACCGTAGAAGGCAAGCTCTCATGGAAAAACTTCAGGGTACCTTTGTGACCCCGATCGATCGGGAAGACCTTAATGATTTGTCCCGGGCCATCGATGACATTGTCGATTATAACGAAAACACCATCAAAGAAATTGCTATTTATGAAATTCGGATTGACGATCCAATTCGGGACATGGTGGCGACAATGCGGCTAGCGGTCGAACATTTGGCGACTGCGATTCAACTCTTAGCGCGGGATCCAGCGGCGGCCAATCAGGAGGCCATGAGGACGAAGTCTATGGAAAACAAAATGGAGGGCATCTATCGGCGGGCCATTGCTGAACTGACTAACGAACCCGATATTCACTACTTAATCAAAGTACGAGAAGTGTATCGGCATTTGAGTAATGCGGCAGATCGGGCCGATAGTGCCGCTAACGTCATTAACAGCATCATTGTCAAGCAAAACCACTAGATCGGTTGGCCGAGATGCCAAGCCTGGCATGGGTGCATCTGCATAGTGCTAGAAAACGGGGTAGGCCAGGTCTCCGGTGTGAGAAGTAGCCCCGCAAAGCGGGGATGATACTCACCATGAGGGGGACAAAGACTAATTATGACGTTGTATCAGATCGAGCTACTAATTAGCGTGGCGGAAACTGGGTCGATTTCCGGCGCGGCCGAGGTTTGGGATTTAACCCAACCCACCGTAAGCTACCAGCTTCAGATGTTAGAACAGGAACTAGCGGTGGCCTTACTACAACGGAAGGGACGCGGTATGGAACTGACCGACGCCGGACGGTTGGTTGTCGAAGATGGTAAGAAGTTAGTGCGTCTGGCCCGAGCCATTCCCAACCGGGTCAATGCCGCAGACCGTTTGATAGAGGGCAATGTTACCCTAGGTCTGAGTCCTGTGTCTCCGGTTTCCACGCACCATTTCCCGACCATTTATCGAAAATTTCACGATAGGTATCCCGATGTGCGGGTCGCCCTGGTCGAGGAAGCGTCGGCCGAGATGGTGACCAGTCTGCAAAATCACCGGATCGATTTAGCTATCATGTCCCTCCCGCTTTTAGGTGGCCGCGTGAATATCGAGCGTCTTTGGAACGAAGAATTGGTGGTGGTCGGCAACCCAGCCTTAGAGCCGGGAGGCCCCTTAACATTAGCGTCTTTGAACCAGGAATCCTGGGTCATTTTCCGTCCTGGGTTCGGGTTAGCGCGGGCCGTGGTGTCGCTCTGTCAAACCCATGGATTCGATCCGCAGCGAGCCGCCGAGGTATCGACAATGGGTGCCGTGATAGGATTTGTTGCGGCCGGTTTAGGCATTTCCATGATTCCTCGAGAGGTCGCAATCGAAGAAGAAGCGATGCAACGGGTTAAAATTCTACCCCTAGAGACACCGGTTTTCCGTACCATGGCGCTGGTTACGCCACAAGAGCCGCCGGGGCCAACCACCAAGGCATTGGCCCAGGCTATTCGCGAATATAGTAAGGCTTTAGGGTCTCGGCAATAAGGCGGGAATCCAGTTTTTTCCGTCAAGAAGTACTTCGGCCATCAGTTGGGCAGCCATCACGGTATTGGTGCTCCCATGCCCGTTAAAGCCTGCAGCTATAATAGTGCGAAGCCCAACGGGACCAACCCAGGGAAGCCGGTCGCGAGTAAACGCCATGGTGCCAGCCCAGCGTCTTTCGATCGCAACCGGTTTCCCCACCAAAGCTTCTGCAAACCGTTCTAAAGCCCGCTGTATGGTTGGATTTAATTGAAGAGTATGCCCCCGTTCGCCAGGTATGTCGAGGTCCCGCCAGCCACCAATGAGCAGCCTTCCGTCGGCTCTTTGGTGCCAATACTTATAACCCCAGTCTGCGTACACCGGGTAGGCATAATCGAGAGCTGCAACAGGGGTGGTCACTAGCATTTGACCTCGGATCGGAAAAATGTGGTCGGCGAATGGCGGGTACAGTGATGAGGCCCGGGCGTTGGTCGCAATGATGACGTGGTCGGCCGCCACACTAGCCCGGCTGGTGGTGACCAGCACCCCACTCGTCGATTCATCGATACGGAGAACTCGAGAGTTACCAAAAATAAAGGAGCCACGCGCGATAATACGGTCGATAAGCCACTGGATGAGCTTTAATGGGTGCACTCGGCCGTCGGCCTCCATAAAGAGCCCCCCGGGACGCTCCGGCTTCTTCAAACTGTGGGGAAGTTGAGCGTGCTGTATTAATTCTGCGGCGATCCCGATTTTGTCTAACAGTCTCTTGGTCTCTTGAAGTTGGGCCCATTCTTTTGGATCGGCGGCAAGATAGAGGCTACCCGTCTCGGCATAGTCCACGCTGGTCGTCGACCCTTGGGCCACCTCGCGCACTAGCGCTTGGGCTTCAACGGTGCGTCGGTATAAAGTTTCCGCGATTGCTGCACCCACGGTCTTGACCACGTCGGGGTAGAGTACCGCTAAACCAGGAATGACCAAACCACCATTTCTTCCGCTGGCACCCCAGCCCGGTTGTTCGCTCTCTAAAATGCATACGGTTAGGCCGCGGCGGGATAAAAGTTCCGCAGTCCAAAGCCCTGTATAGCCAGATCCGACCACGACGACATCCACCGTCATGTTGGCGACCAGGGAAGGTAAGGGCCGCAGAATCTCTTGCCAATAACTAATCATCCTACTCACCTCGTCCATTACTTTCGTGGTGCCCTTCACAAATTCCTGCTGCGCAATTCTAGATACCAGACCAGCGTACCAGTCTGGTATGATGGGATGGTTGAAAACCATCGTGGGAGGAATTGAGCATGGATGTTTTAGAGGCAATACGGACCCGGCCGAGTGTAGCCGAATTGGGTGGAGAGGTCGATGATGCCACCATTTGCCGCCTTATTCAAGAAGCGGCGGTGTGGGCACCCAACCACCATCATACGGAGCCCTGGCACTTTACGGTATTGAAGGGGCAAGCGCGGGCACGGGTCGGACTGGGTTGGGCAAAGACCGCGGCCGCTGAAATTCCGATTGATGGGGCCGCAAGAGAAAAATACATTGCCAAAGAATCTCAGAAATTACTGCGGGCCCCGGTGGTTGTGGTCGTGAGTCAACGCGTGTCAGGCACAACGGTCCAAATTGACGAGGACCACGCGGCGGTATCGGCAGCCATCCAAAATCTTCTTTTGGCCGCTCATGGGTTGGGACTGGGCGCGCGCTGGCGCACCGGCAAGATGGCGTATCATCCGGCCATGTTGCAACTCTTGGGTCTCCCCGATACCTCGCGGATTGTGGGATTCATCTACCTCGGGTACACGATGTCGGAGGAGATGCAACCGCGTCACCGCAATCTGGAGGGACTTATCGACTGGCAAGCGGAGTAGTCGGTTATGCAGCGGGCACTGATCGTGGGTGGTAGCGGAATGTTAGCGGGCGTCAGCATCGGTTTGGCCTCGGACCACGGTATGACCGTAGGCGTCATCGCTCGCGGCCAAAAGGGCTTGGAGCAACTCTCGCTGGCCTCGGCCCAAGGGCCCGGCCGGGTGGTCCCGATGGCACTCGATTACCACAACATTAAAAGACTACGGCATTGGGTGGCACATTTTCAACTCATGGAAGGTCCGCTGGATCTCGTGGTGACCTGGATTCACCAGCCGGATGCTTTAGTGCTAGAGGCCATCACTTTGGAAATCGAGGCCTATCGGCACATGCCGTGGCAGTTAGTTCAGGTCATCGGCAGTGGCACCGGAGGGACACCGCTTCCCCAACTAGGTACCTGGGGTCGTTACCAACGAGTGGTGTTAGGTTTTGTGGTAGAAAACGCCCGGAGCCGTTGGTTGACCCATCAAGAAATCTGCCAAGGTGTGCTCGACGCGATTCTACTGGGCCAACCTCTCTCCGTGGTCGGTGTTCTGGAACCGTCGGAACTGCGACCGTAATCCACGTGGTTTAACCTAATTCTACGCCCAATTCATCGAGACTTAGGGATGAAGGGGCATCGGGACGCAAAGCTTGGTACGGGGCCACCGGCATCCCGGTGCCGCCATCTAGTTTTTGGGCCAGATATTTCCACGCTGCCACCCCGCCCGCTTGGCGTACGCGGTAGGCGAGGTCATTGATGCGGTGTTGGATTCTCGCCGCAGTGGGATAATCCGGTTGACCCAAGGCATCGGTGAGATCCTTGATTAGACCCGGAATGACATTGGCGATGGCACAAACCGTGCCGTCGCCGCCGGCCAACAAGGAGGACGCTAGTAAGGTGTCGGTGCCGGTTAGAATTTTAAAGTGCTCTCCATGTTCTACCTGATGGAGGAGGCTCAGAAAATATTCGAAGTCTCGACTGGAATCCTTGATCCCCATGATATTCGGGTGTTGGGCCAATTCAGCCACCGTGGTAGGGGGCAGCGATATCTTGGTGTAAGGCGGGATATTGTAAAGCATCAACGGCACAGGCGACACGTCCGCCAATGCCATAAAGTAGGTTTTTAGTTCGCTTGCTGTCATCGGATAATAAAAGGGTGGGGGCACTAAGGCTCCGGCAAAGGAAGCGGGGCTTAACGCTAAGAGTTCGGCCCGCGCCTCGCTCGGGACGGGATTAAGTACTCCGGTGAAAAGTGGCACCTGCCCTCCGACCCGATCCACTACGGCCTGGCGAAGGCGATTACGGATTTGGTAGGGTAGCGCAGCGCCTTCTCCGGTCGATCCCAGAATAGATAAGCTTAGTTGGTGGTGCCCCACCAGCCTTTCAAGCTGTCGATCCAAGGTTGGGTAGTCCAGGTCACCGGTGTCAGTTAACGGCGTTAACATGGCCACTTGAATCATGTATAGGCTCCCCATCGTAAAATTTCACTCCTTACTCTTCTTAAATTGCGAGGTTTGGGCTATCCTATCCGTTGGTTCCCGCGAAATAGTCCCGGTTGACGTCGATGAAACCACGTTTTGCTTCGGGCAAGTCATCGTCAAAAAAGATGGCACTAACCGGGCACGCCGGTGCACACGCCCCGCAGTCAATACAGACCTCAGGGTCGATATATAGTTGTAGGGCTTTTTCGAAGGCTTCCTCGCCATCTATCTCGGAATAGGGATGGATACAATCTACCGGACAAACTTGAACGCAACTTTGATCTTTACTGTCGCGACATAGGTCAGTAATTACGTGGGCCATCTAAGGGTTTCCTCCATTCGTGTTTGTAACAATATTACTTTACCCGGCTTCTGCCCCTGGGATCAATGGGTTGTGGTTTATTGGTCGATGACAATGCATGCCACCACCCTTGTTGGGTCTTTGAGAAATTGATACAGTATTCCCAAGGTCTTTACTGACGGCGGGCGGTTGGCGGACCGTCGCCCGCCTGAGGGATTAAGGAGAGGACGGGCTCGAATGCATCGGATATTGCCACAAAACCCTATCGCCAAAGATGATTTATCCAAGATTGTCCCGGAGAGTCTTGAACAATATCGAAGCCGGGGCGGCTACGACGGGCTCCTCCGGGCTTTGGATCTCGGCCCCAATGCGATCCAAGAATTAATTAAAGATGCTGGCCTAAGGGGACGAGGAGGCGCTGGCTTTCCCACCCATATTAAATGGCAAGCACTCTCCGAGGTTACCGGCGAAAAGTATCTAGTGGTCAATGGAGCGGAAGGGGAACCCGGAGCTTTTAAGGACCGCTATTTAATGACTAGCGCTCCCCACCACGTACTGGAAGGAGTTATTATTACGGGACTTGCATTGGGAGTCAGTGAAGTCATTTTCTACATTAACGACCATTTCGACGAGGCCATCGGGGCCCTTAAGGCTTCTATCACGGAATTCCAACGAATGCCGTGGAATGGGGATGGTCGGATTGGTTTTGAAGTAAGGCTAGTCCCCGAAACCCATGTGTATATTGCCGGCGAGGAAACCGCCCTGATCTCTGTCCTTAATGGGGGACCGGCTCAACCCTGGCGTAAGCCCCCGTATCCCACCACTCAAGGTTATCACGGGAAACCCACGGTGGTGAATAATGTCGAGACCATGGCACACGTCGCGCTCATCCTGAGAACATCCGCTGAGTGGTACCGGGAAAACCGCCCTGCGCTCTTTTCAGTGGATGGCGATGTCGCCCTTCCGGGTGTGTATGAACTCCCTTTGGGGACTAGCTTGGAGAATCTTCTGGTAAAAGCCGGAGGGGACCAAATCCAACGGGTGCTACCCGGTGGGTACTCGATGCCTTGGCTCGAGCCCGAAGACTACCAGGTCGCACTCGATTATGACGCACTAAAAGCACACGGAACCGGGTTGGGTGCCTCGATTATTTGTCTTGGCAGTAAAAGAGACTTAGCCGTTGTAACCAATGACATTATGACATTTTTCGCCCGGGAGACGTGTGGCAAATGTCCTTTGTGTGTGCGTGGAACCGCCATGCTTGCGGAGATGTTACGGCCTAAAGGGGCCTTATTAGCTCCCGAAGAAGTCGAACAAATTGTCTCCAAAGCGCAGAAATATCGGCATAAAGGGATTTGCACCTACATGGACACCGCCGTGCATATGGCCGAAATGGCGGCACCATCGCTCTCGTAACCCATAATTAGGCGTGAGAAGACCCCCGGGTCACAAACCCACCAATAAGGAGGTTTAAGCTCTCATGGACCATAAAATTCTGCGGCTAGTAGGCAGATTTCTCGGCGACGGCATCAATCATGCGAGGAACGGTTTACCGCTGACATGACCGTCAAGCCGGTTTTAGGCAACCGAGGCACGGCTCTATCCTTCACGGCATCGGGCGAGGGCGGGGCGGTATTCCATGATGAGCGTAGCCTCATTGGATGCGATCCCAACGGCAAGATAGTTATGGTATCGACTTCGAATAACACGGGGACCGTGAGACAATATGGTCTACGTTGCATGGAGACGAACAGATTGGTGTTTGGCTTCGGCGAGGCGGAGGAACGAGCAACCTTTCGCGAAACCCGGGAGTTTATCATTCACGAGAATGACGACATCACCAATCGCTTTTCGTGGGGGCTTCCCGGCGAGTCCTTTGGTGAACGTTCCACGGTCCGGATGACCCGCTCTCAATAGCTTCCTGAATTGCGCGGTAGGCCTCGTGTCGCGTAGCAAGGCGGGTTCGTCTTGCCGGTTTTTCCCGAGATGATCGTACACGAAAACGGGATCCTTACCAATGCACTTGAAAAACCCATTCTGATAGATCACCGCTGCCACGATCGCCGTCGAGCGGCAAGCAACTATGGGTGTGGTTCTGAATTCCGGGACTAAATGGGACAAGTATTTTAGAAGAGAATTCATCCGTCGCGGATCCCTAACCGCACCGGTTATAAGCCCTAGGAGGGCTGGTCTTGCCCTATGAGAAGGAATTCCCGAATGCAAACGCCTAGTTTGGTTAAGCTTGCTACTCGATGGGCGGATTCGTTAGGCTTTACGAATTCATGCCTCGATGCAGTGGGGGTG
>JAKADJ010000076.1 GCA_021820645.1 Bacillota bacterium | reverse complement strand
GCCGGAATACCTCATCGTTTTTGCCCGCGATGAGGTGACCTTGCGCCGAGAAGTCGCGCGCTTGCAACAAAACCGAGCGGCCGGAGAACCGGATCGTCTGGGGACCGTGGCTTTGCCGCAGCAAGAAGTGATCAGGCACTTGGCCGAAGAGGGTCTCGACGCCCTATTCGAGTTCTTTGAAGGACTTGATTAGGGCTAAGGCTAGTCATTCCCGCACTAAATGGTCACGGTATTGATCGCGCAATGCGCGCTTCAGGAATTTTCCTACCGTGCTTTTCGGGACTTCATCAATGAATAGAATGTCGTCAGGCAATTGCCACTTGGCAAACCTCCTAGCCAGGAGCTCCAACAGGTCATCTTTTGAGGCTTGGGCGCCTTCCTTTAATACCACAAAGGCTAGCGGGCGCTCATCCCATTTCGGGTGAGGCACACCAACGACGGCCGCTTCGAAGATTGCTGGATGAGCCATCAGGGCATTTTCAAGATCCACCGACGATATCCACTCGCCGCCGCTCTTGATGACGTCCTTGGTGCGGTCGACAATATGGATGTAGCCTTCGGGGTCAATTCTTGCTACGTCTCCGGTGTGGAGCCATCCGTCACGAAACGCGTCTTGACTGCGGTCGTCGCCATAATAGGCATCGGCAATCCACGGACCCTTTAAGCACATCTCCCCGGCTGACTCGCCATCCCAAGGTAACGTTTGCCCATCTCGATCAATGCGGACGGTGAGTCCCGGAACGAGGATCCCTTGGGAAGCTTTATAGGATAATTTGTCTTCCTCGGACGCCTGGTCCAAGGTCTTCTTTAGACGAGCGACGCTGGCAATGGGGCTTGTTTCCGTCATCCCGTAGGCGTGGATAAAGGGGACGTGGAATTGCTCCTCGAACTCCCGGATGAGGGCCGGCGGGGCGGCCGATCCTCCACACACGGCTTGCCGCAAGGAAAGCGATTCTCCCGTCTTTTCGAGCACGCGGGCGATGCCCAGCCAAACCGTGGGAACCCCCGCGGCTGTAGTGACCCCTTCATCCCGGATTAAGTTCACGAGATCTTCTGACGAAGGCGCGGGTCCTGGCAAGACCAGGGTCGCACCATACCAGAGCGCAGCGAAAGGGAGACCCCAGGCGTTGACGTGAAACATGGGCACCACGGGTAATACGACATCGTCCATGGAAATACCGAATGTGTTGGCCAGCCCCAAGGTCAAACTATGAAGATAGATGGCTCGATGAGTATAGACCACGCCTTTCGGGTTTCCCGTGGTGGCGGAGGTGTAGCAAATACCTAGCGGATCGTTTTCGTCGAGATCTGGGTAGTGTGGCATAGGGGCCGCGGCAGCTACAAGCGTCTCGTAGTCATAAGCGCCAGGCACATCAGGAAGGGGACCGGAGCCCGAAAACAAAAAGGCCTCGACCGTGGTCAACCGGGACGCGATCGGAGCCAAGATGGGCCACAAGCCTCGATCCACGATTAGCGCGCGATCTTCGGCATGGTTGATAATATAGGCGATTTGCTCGGGAGCGAGACGAATGTTGATGGTATGAAGCACCGCCCCCATGGAAGGAACGCCAAAATAGGCTTCTTGGTGGACGTGGTCGTTCCAGAGAAAGGTTCCTACGCGGTCTCCGGATCGAATGCCCAACTGGTCCAACGCACCGGAGAGCCGCCGTGTGCGTTGGGCGTATTGTTCATATGTGAACCGCTCTATATGGTCCCGCCCTCGAGAGACGATTTCAGCCCGTGGAAAATAGGTTTCTGCATACTCAAATATGTGGCGCAAGGTGAGTGGCGTGTTCATCATGTTAGACTCCCTCAATTCTCAGAAAAATTACTGGTTGAATTGTAACATGGAAAATTAAGTTTTTGATAGTGGGCGGGAATTTCCTTTCTCCATGTCGAAGGCAACCTCAGGTGACGTAATGGCTAGTCGGACGTTTGATCCCGAAGGATTTCGGGCCCGGGTCGGGCCCATTTGGTTTTTGACGGTCGCAACACTCTCGCAGACCGGGATGTCTTTTGTTCAACAAGGCATTGTGGTCATGGGGGTATACTTTGCCGTCTTATATCATTTGAGCCTGGCGCAAATGGGATTGGTGACCACGGCGCTGTCGCTGGGCGTGATGGTATCGATGGTGGTGATGGGAGCCGTGGCTGACCGTTATGGGCCACCAAGGCTTCTCTTTTGGGGCGCGTTGACGATGGCCTTGTTGTCCCTAGGGCTTCTCATCGTGTCCGGATTTTATGGGGTCCTCATGGTGCTTTTCTTTCTCGGCATGGCGCTTGCGATCGCGCCCGCCTCGGGGACCAAGGCCGTCTTTACGGCCTTTCAGGATCGACCCCGTGGTATGGTGATGGGGATCCGTCAGACCGGTGTCCCCATCGGAGCCTTGTTAGCCGCCAGCTTGTTGCCGCGCCTTGTGGGGGCCGACGGATTCCCCACCGTATTTTGGCTTTTTGCCATCGAGCTTTTGGTCCTTGGGTGGACCTTTGCCGGTGTGATGGGGCCCTGGCCAAAAAGACCCCGGTCTCAACACCAAGAAGGCTTCGATTGGCGCCTATTGGGCGCCATCTGGCGTCCGGGGCTAATTGCCGTACTCATGGTGTCAGGACAGTATCTCGTGTTGGGATTTACCTTAAGCGATTTGCACCGCGTCCACCATGTAAGTTTGGCCGACGCTGGACTGGTTTTGGCCACAGCGCAACTAGGCGGCGGCATTGGTCGTGTGTTGACGGGGATTATTAGCGATCGGCTAGGAGGGCGGCGCACGCCGGTCATCATTGCCTGTGCTCTAACGGGAGCCTTGATGGCGTTCGTGGTGGCGTTGTTGCCGGCCCATGTCCCCTTTTTGCTGCTCCTCGTCATCTGGTTCGTGTTCGGAAGCGGCGCGGTGGGCTGGAATGCCCTCACCATGACCTGGGCCGGAGAGTCGGTGCCCGCCCGTCATGCCGGATTCGCCATGAGCAGCGTGGGGACCTCAGCCTTTTTGGGTTCAGCCATTTTTCCACCCCTATTCGGTGCCTTTGTTGATGCGACCGGCCATTTCAATTGGGGGTGGGCTCTACTAGGCGTGGTGTTATTGGGTGCCGCGGGGCTTACGGGTCTCTTCTCGCGCCAACTTAAGCGCGCTAAGATGGCCGACGGGTAGCGCGGGACTGTTCCCGCTCTCTGAGCTCAATCCGTCGAATTTTTCCGCTGGTTGTTTTCGGTAACGCGTCGACGAATTCGATGGCCCGAGGGTACTTATACGGGGCCGTGATGGCCTTGACGTGGGCTTGTAGCTCTTCGGCAAGCCCAGGGGTTTTTTTGTCGCCCGGGTCACGCAAAACGACGAACGCTTTGACAATGTGGCCGCGTTCCTCATCGGGGCTGGCCACCACGGCGCACTCGGCTACTTTCGGGTGTTTGACTAGGGCGTCCTCCACCTCGAACGGCCCGATGGTGTACCCAGCTGAGATAATAATGTCGTCGGCCCGGCCTTCAAACCAGATGTACCCATCCTCGTCCATCCGTCCTTGGTCACCCGTCGAGTACCATTCACCGCGGTAAGCGGCGCGTGTCCGTTCGGGATCGTTGAGATAGCCACGAAACAGGCCGGGATGGTCGCGTCGAACACCGATGCGGCCTACGACGCCCGGGGGAACAGGCTCGCCTTGGTCATTCACGATGGCTACGGGAAGTCCGGGAAACGGCCGTCCCATCGACCCGGGGCGCATTTCGGTATCTTTCCACGTACCGACTAATAGAGTGTTTTCGGTCTGCCCATACCCGTCCCGAACGTCCACACCGAATGCTCGCCGAAAGGTCTCGATGACCTCCCGGTTTAGGGGCTCACCTGCGGAGGTGGCCGAGCGCAGAGCTAAGGTGAAACGTTCCAAGTGGGGAACTTTAGCCATCATGCGGTATTCGGTCGGCGTCGCGCACAAGAGGGTGACGTGATGTGCGGCTAGAAGGGATAGATATTTCTCGGGGTCGAATCGACCTTGATACACGAACCCGGTGGCGCCGTTCCCAAGAACGGATACAAAGGGGCTCCACACCCATTTGGCCCAACCTGGTCCTGCGGTGGCCCAGGCCACATCCTCGGGATGGGCGTCGAACCAGTGGGTACCGGCAACTTTTAAATGTTCAAAAGGCCACCGATAGGTGTGCATGACACCTTTCGGTCCGCCGGTGGTGCCGCTGGTGTAGGAGAGGAAGGCCAAGTCATCGGGGCGCACGTCAGCGCGGACCGGATCGGGGGAGCCTTGGACTTTCAGATCTTCGAGCGATGTCCACCCGCCAGACGTTTGAGCTGAGCGACCGATGTAGCTCTTTACCGAGGGCATTTCAGACTGAATCGGTTCAATGATGGGGATCAAGCTCTCGTGGGCCACGATTGCTTCTGCCTCTGCATGCTGGACGCGGTAGAGGACGTCAGTGGCTCGAAGCATTTCTGATCCGGGCATAATGGTCGCCCCGGCCTTCAGGAGTGCGAGATAGGTGAGATAGGCGTCGACGCCCCGAGGCAAGAGGACCATCACTCGGGTGCCGCGTTCGATACCTTGAGCCTGAAAGCTATGGGCGAGGCGATTAGAGATGAGTGAAAGGTCCCGGTATGTAATTTCCTCGGGAGCACCCTGGCCAGGAACCACAATGAGAGCCAGGCGGTTTGGAGCCGTGTCGGCAATGCCATCCACCAAATGTGCGAAGTTCATACGATCCCCCCTCGATAATCCGTTTGTCTCATTTCCAGACTAATCTGTCAACCACATCTCATCGACATCCTTCGCGCGGTTGAGTCGGGGTGAACTGGTGGCAGAGAAAAGGTAGCTTAGGCTTAGAAAGTGGCAGGCGGGCGGCGTAGACTGGAGTTGCGGTGCCAATGCGCGGGTGGGTCGCCGGGCGTTTCGGCAGGAAGCAATTTTTTGAGGAGGTTATGCGATGGAGCATAAAGAGCAATATCGTCAGTACGTAAAGGCCCTCGCGATTGAGGATGACACGGATCGGGATCGAGCGTTGGATAGACTGCTTACGCCGGATTTCGTTGCCCATGACCTGAAAGAAAGCATGCCACCCGGAGGTGTCGACTCGTTAAAAGCATTTCGCCGTCTAGTCAAGCGGGCGTTTCCTGATCAGGTGATGGCCATCGAAGATGTGATCGAAGAGGGTGACCGGGTGGCGTCCAGACAGACGCTTACCGCAACGCACCTTGGGCCGTTCCATGGCATTGCTGCCACAGGAGCACGGGTTTCCTTGGAGCTCATGGAAGTGGTGCGCTTCCGTGAGGGCCGGATAGCCGAGCGCTGGGTCGCCTTTGACCGCGGCAGGCTTCTGGACCAACTGCGCCAAGAGTAGGACTTGTACGAGGGAGTCCCCTCGTTCCGTTCACAACTTTTCGATCAAAAAGGACAGGCTAGATTTATGCAACGACGTCGTTGGTATCCTTGGATTATCCTTACAGCGCTTGCCCTCACGTATGGGCTCATTTTCATGGAGCGCACCGCGCCGGGTCTAGTCACTCCGGAAATTATGCACCGGTTCCGTGTCAGCCCGGGGTTGATATCGCTCATGACTATCGGACAGTATTTGGTCTATGCGGCTTTGCAAGTTCCGGTGGCACTCATGGCGCCCAAGTTTCGTCCGGAGAGGCTCTTGGTTGTCGGGACGGTGCTCGACGGCGTTGGGACGCTACTTTTCGGCATGAGCCATAGCTTCGCCATGGTCGTGGTCTCTCGGGTGGTGGTGGGTTTCGGCGATGCGCTTATCTGGCTAAACATCGTTGCCGTTTTGGCCCGCTGGTTTTCCTATGGGGTGTTTGGGCGGGTGCTGGGCATTACCGGCATGTCAGGCAATATCGGTGCCTTGGTTGCGACCATTCCCCTTGCTCTTTGGATTGAGAGATCCGGTTGGCGGGCGCCGTTTGGGGTGATGGGCTGGGCTTTGGTGGGATTAGCGGGTGTCTCGTTGGTGATTTTTTGGCGTCTCCGCCCCCTCCATCCGGAGGTGCACGCGCCCAACCGACCGGCTCCCTGGTCTGTGGTATTCGGGCGCCGACGCCCTTTAATTGCCGTGGCCCTAGGACATATGGGGCTCATGGGTCCTTTTCTCGGATTCGTGAGCTTGTTCGCCGTCCCGTATCTAAGGACCAACTACGGTATGAGTGAGGTGGCCGCCAGTGCCTTTCTTGCCTTCGGACTTGCGGGCGCCCTCGTGGGGGGGCCGTTAGCTGGGGAATTGTCGGATAAGATGGGGGTAGCCCGCCCTTACTCAGCCATTGCCCTTGCGAACGCAGCGGTATGGGTGGTGCTGACCATTTGGCCCACTCACCTGTCTTTGATTGTGTTGGCCTTGCTGTTCGTGGTTGTGGGCGCGGCCAATGGAGCCTCGGTACTAACGTTTGCCGCTGTTCGTGAGTGTTTTCCAGTATCCGGGCAGGGATTGGCATCGGGGATGGCCAACACCTCGGGTTTTGTGGGTGCCGTCCTTGTTCCCCTAGGAATGGGGTTGGCGCTATCGCTCCACGCCGGCCCGCGGATTGAAATGCTGATGAGCCTTCCCTTCTCATTGGCCGCGGTAATCGCCACAAGACTCCTGTCGAGCACCGCCGTAGACCCGTAGAACAGCGCGTGACACGAGCAATTTTCCAATTCAAATTGATCCGCGGTTTTAACATTGGTATACTTCGGGTTAAGTGATCTAACGATTACTTGGAAAGGAAAGTTACCAAGTATTGAATAACAATTCCGTTGCGTCGGTTTTTTCTGGCGACGGCGTATGCGCCTGTGGTCGAGAATCTTGTGAGAAGGTGGATTGACATGTTCCGTCAGCGGTTCAGAAAGCCTTATTCGAAACTTGCCTTAGTGGCGCTGGTGGCGGGTCTCTTGAGCGCGGGTTGCGGCCAACAGTATGTCGTTCTGCACCCGGCTGGCCCTGTGGGCCATCAAGAAATGAACCTAATGATTCTGGCCTCCATCGCGATGGCGATCGTTATTGTTATTGTTTTTACCCTGTTCTTTTACGCGCTGATTCGGTATCGTGACAAGCCGGGCAACACTGCACCATATCGTCCCGACTGGCATGGCCATAAGGCACTGGAAATTCTGTGGTGGGTCCTTCCTGCCGTTTTGTTGACGGTGATCGCTATTCCTACGGTCAAGGTTACATATGCGCTGGATCGAATCCCGAAGGCTAAGGACCCGGTTGTCATTGATGTGACTTCGCTGACCTGGAAATGGCTCTTTCAATATCCCGGACAGCACGTCGCCACCGTCAACTATGCGGTGATTCCGACGGGCGAACCGGTGTTGTTTGAACTGACGGCCAATTCCGCGATGAATGCCTTGTGGATTCCGCAGCTCGGAGGAATGGAATACACCATGCCAAACCGGGTGTTGCCGTTGTGGTTGGAGGCCAGCAAGCCCGGGACCTATTGGGGGCACAGTGGGCAATTTTCCGGAACAGAGTTCGAGAAAATGTTTTTCAATGTCAAGGCCGTGCCGCCGGCTCAGTTTAAGGCGTGGGCGAAGCGAACCGAAGCGACGGCCGCCCCTATGACCAATGCCGACTATGGTCGGCTGCTTAAGTTTAACACCGTCGGTACGGAGACATTTGGAAACTATCCCAAGGACACCTTCCCGTCCGTTGCTAGCGGATTTTCGTTGACCGGAAGCGGCATGTACACAATTCAAAAACACAAAAACGGTATCCAATACGTGCCTATGGTCATGGGGAACGCGCGCTAAAAGGCGCGGGACTTTAAGGTTTACCATGCTGAAAGGTGGAGAAGTATGCCCTCGTTTATCCCGTATTTGATCCACATTCTTTTTCCGCCCACGGTGCGAATGCCCGACATTATATTGATCGATTTCGGGATTGTTGTGGGTGGCCTGGGGATTTTCGGATTTTTGACCAAGACCCATCGCTGGGGATGGCTTTGGCGGGAGTGGTTGACGACTGTTGACCACAAGAAAATTGCCGTACTGTATCTTATCGCGGCCCTACTGATGTTGATGCGGGGCGGCATTGATGCCTTGATGATTCGGGCACAGTTAGCGCTGCCCCATACCAAGTTTATGCCGGCAACGCAATACAATGAAGTCTTCACGACGCATGGCACCGTCATGATCTTCTTTATGGCCATGCCGTTCATTTTTGCCCTCTTTAACGCGGTTGTTCCGCTGATGATCGGCTCACGCGACGTAGCCTTCCCGCGGTTGAATGCCATGAGCTACTGGCTTTTCGCGGCTGGTGCGGTTCTCTTTAACCTCTCCTTCATGGTGGGTGGGTCCCCGAATGCCGGATGGACCGCTTATCCGCCTTTGACCGGCATCGCATTCAATCCGGGGCCGGCCGACAACTACTACTTCGTGGCCCTCTTGATTGCCGGTATGGGGACAACTATGACGGGAATCAACTTTTTGGTGACTACTATTCGGATGCGTGCCCCAGGCATGACCCTTATGAAAATGCCGCTATTTATTTGGTCCACGATGATTACTTCAATGTTGATTCTCTTTGCCTTCCCGCCACTGACGGTAGCTTTGGCGATGAGTCTTTTCGATCGGATTTTCGGTTCTTCCTTCTTTACCATGGCTCATGGCGGCATGCCGATGATGTACGTCAACCTGTTCTGGTTGTTTGGTCACCCGGAGGTTTACATCTTGGTCATTCCACTCTTCGGGGTGTTTTCGGAAGTGGTGGCCACCTATTCAAAAAAGGCGCTCTTTGGCTATCCCGTGATGGTAGTATCGATCGTTGCGATCATGTTTCTGTCGTACGGGACTTGGGTGCACCACTTCTTTACCATGGGCGCAGGTCCTGGCGTCAACGCCTTCTTCGGTCTATCCACGATGTTGATCGCCATTCCCACCGGCGTGAAGATCTTCAACTGGATTTTCACCATGTGGGGTGGCCGTATTCAAATGACCACGTCGATGCTCTATCAGTTGGCCTTTATTCCCACCTTCGTGATTGGGGGTGCGACGGGGGTGCTGTTGGCCGTCGTGCCCGCCGACTATCAGTTCCACAATAGCTACTTTCTCATTGCACACTTTCACAACGTGATTATTGGGGGCACCCTGTTCGGACTCTTGTCCGGCCTCT
>JAKADJ010000075.1 GCA_021820645.1 Bacillota bacterium | reverse complement strand
GGCGCGTCCGTCGCGGACGGCTTGCACCAGTTGCGGATCGTGATGGTCAATGAAATAGGGGAACGGAGCGGATTCCCCATACTCTTCCCCCATGAACAGCAGGGGGATGGCGGGTGAGAGCAGAATCGTGGCCGCAATGAGGCCGAGTTGGCGCTCGCTAAGATACGAGGCGAGCCGGTCTCCTGTCGGGCGATTGCCCACCTGATCATGGTTCTGGCCGTATCCTACTAAATGACCCAAGGAATGGGGCAAAAAGGGCCGGCCATGTCGGCGGTGTCGATAAGAGGAGTACTGTCCCGTGTAGACATATCCCTCAGTTAAGGCCCGGGATAGGTCTTTTAGCGACCCAAAGTCCTCGTAATACACCGTGCGTTCTCCGGTGACGAAGGCATGCAGTGCATGGTGTAAATCGTCATTCCACTGTCCAGAAAACCCAAGACCTTCTTGGTCCCGGGGTAGGATTTCGCGCGGGTCATTGCGGTCACTTTCCGCCACTGTGTAAATCGGTCGGCCGTAGTGTCGTGACAGGGCATCGATGGCCTTTGTGAGTTCGCGCAAAAAGGGTTCGGCGCTGGTGTCAATGATGGCATGAACCGCGTCCAGACGTAGTCCATCTACGTGGTAATCGATGATCCACTGTTGCGCATTTTGCAGGAAAAACTCCCGGACGGCATCACTGTGGGGGCCATCAAAATTAAGTGCCTGACCCCAAGGCGTATGATAATGGGTATTGAAATACGGGCCAAATTGCGTGAGGACACTACCTTCAGGGCCGGTGTGGTTATAGACCACATCCAAAAAGACGGCCATGTGGTGGGCGTGACAGGCGTCGACTAATCGCGCGAAGCCTTCGGGGCCCCCATAGCTGGATTGCGGCGCATAGGGAAAGACCCCGTCATAGCCCCAGTTGCGTTCGCCCGGAAACTGGGCGATGGGCATAATTTCGATGGCCGTGATGCCGAGTTGAGCCAATCGGGGAAGATCGTCGATGACGCCATCAAACCGTCCCCCGTCACTAAAGGTTCCCACGTGGATTTCGTAGAACACCAGGTCCTCCCACCGCCGCCCCTCCCAGTGTGCATCGTGCCAGACAAATTGGTCGGGATCGATAACTACCGAGGGCCCGAAAACCCCCTCGGGTTGCGATCGCGAAGCGGGATCGGGGAACTCTTCATGCTCGTCGAGTCGAAACCGATAGCGGTCTCCAACGCCGAACCCGGGGATCGATCCAGAGAAATAGCCGTGACCTTCATCGGTTAATCGCTCAAAACAATCGCCCGAGGCGAGGTAGCCATGCACCTCTACGGTGGAGGCTTCTGGCGCCCACACCCGAAACGCAGTGGTTCCCTGGCCCAAGTACTGAGCACCAAGTCGTTCTTTTTGGGGGATCATGAATGGCCTCCTGTCGTGGGTGGATTTTGGGGGCGATTGAGCCTCTCCAATAATTGATGGATGGTTGGATCGTCTTTAAGGTCTTCCCAGGACCTTTGCATCTTGCGGCTCCAATTGCTCTCACTGCCCAATCCCGGTACGTTGATGGGCGACGTTTCCCCGGTAAGGTCTAAAAGATTTACCATCACTAATCGGCTCGGCGATCGTGCCATGCGTTCCAGAATAACGGGAAGCATTTGTCTCGCTTGTGCGTTGGGATCGGATACACCGAGCCAGTCTCGAAGCTGTTGGCGCTGGCTTTCTGAGGCGTCCTGCCAAAACCCAGCCCAGGGCGGCATATCGTGGGTTCCCAGCAAAGACAAGGTATCGTCTGGCGGCGGGGTCGTGGTGGAGGGGAAAATCCAGGTTCCCAAGTAATGATGCTGCCTTATCGCCACATCCACGGGCTTTGGCACTAAACCTAAATTTTCACCCACAATGGTGGTGCCGCTCCGATGAGCTTCTAGGTCAATGATGGCATAAAATTCCTCGGCAGGATACCGCACGTACAGGCCGTCTTTAACGCTGAGGGATTCTGGAATCAAGAATCTCCGATAAAATCCCATGACATGGTCAAGGCGCAGGACTTTGGCATAACGTAAGTGATGTCGGAGGCTTTCAATGAAATACTGATAGCCGCTCTGCCGCAGTCGATCGGGATGGAGCGGTTCAAACCCCCAATTTTGCCCGCTAGCAAAAAATGCATCGGGTGGGGCGCCTACCGATACCGAGTGCACAAAGAGATCGCGTTCGCGCCACGCATCATAGCCGTCAGGATGAACCCCAATCGGTAAATCAAGATAGAGTCCGCCACCCACCCTCTGTGCGTGTTCCGAAAAATCCTTCAGGGCACGATCGGCCTGCCACTGCACGAACTCGTGATAACGGATTCGCGAAGACAGCGATGCAAAGTCTTTGCCGACAGCTTCTTGAGGCCAGGTGTTCCACGGGGTGCGTCGTATTTCGGATAGGGCGCGAAATCTTGCGTAGTCATGCACAGCGGGATGTTTAGTGAGCCACTCTTGAAAAGCTTGGGAGCGGTGGCCAGACGCTAGCGGCTCCACGAGGGTCCGAAAGAGAGCCATGCCGCGTCGATAGTCAACCCGAGTCGATTGGCGTAAGTCGGCTAACGCGCGTTGGAATTCTGGGGACCTCGGCGGAGCGTTTCCTGCTTCCCGTAGCAAGCGATCGGGATCCAAATAAAACTCATTCCAGTAGCGTTGGCTAATCGGGCGATAAGGACTCGGGTCATACTGCTCGTCGAGAAACGTGGGCAGGAGGGGTAAGGTTCCGATGAATCCCCCGCCCCGCTGGTGGGTCCAATGCGCCACGCGTTCAAGGTCGGTAAAATTCCCCACACCCCAATTGGACGGTGAAGAAAGGGCATAGAGCGGGAAAAATAATCCCCATTCTGAGGCATCCGGTGTAGGGGCGGCTTGCGGCGCGACAATGATGAGGGTGGTCTGGGTCTGACCGCAATAGTCCCATTGCACGGTGTGGTATCCGACCGCGAGACGAGGGGACTCCCAGTAAAATTGCCGCGTGCCCGAGGCCTCGTCAGAACTCCGTGGGGCACCGGGCAACTCCCCGGGAGAAAAACCGCCCGAGCGTGATCCACCCCACTCGTCGGTGATCACGTACTCGACTTTGGTGCAGTCTTTCGATAACGACCACAAGAGTTTGGCAGATTGGTGAGGACTCGCGACGGCCACCGGCGGGGGCCCTTTTTGGGCACGGATAGCCTGCAGAGCCTTCAGCGTAGCAAAAGCTTCGCTAATCTGGTCCAAAGGGGTTCCCATAGCTCGCAACAACGGCAAGATCTGTTCTGGCGTTGCCCGCTGGCGGAGACCCTCTGCATCACGGTATTGGGTGATGATATGGTGCTGATGGGCTAAGCGATATAGCCAAAACATTTCCGAAGCCAAATATTCCCTGCCTTTCGAACCCCAATCCCCTTAAGTCGTCGATATGCTACGAGGAACTAATGTCCCATAGGTTACCATATTCCGGATCATTTGTGATTTGACTTGATGTTGCCGATCCATGGCTTGCATCTGGCCAGCCATGAGTGATCGCGGTAAAACCCTACCGGAACAAACTGTGACATCGATGAGGAGGCAAGGATTGTCGACGATCGATCAGACATCCAATAGGCATCGACATGGGGAAAGTTTGGCGGATGCTCTTTTCTTCAAAGCGGATTCGGGATATGATCGATGGTAATTATCTTCAAGAAATTGTGGGTCTAGTCGCTTCTCAATACCATGTGGCGGCCAACGGACTTGGGTTGGGCCAGAATTGATGGGCCTGTTGGTTCGGATGGACGGGACCTCTTAGCGACGACATCACCGCGTGTCCATTCCGAAAAGGAAGGAGGAATTTTTGCAAGTATCGAGACCTGTGACACCACGTCGTGTGGTGATCAGTCGGGTATATCCTGAGATTGACCGGGGCCGTTATCCCGTTAAACGGGTGGTGGGTGAATCGCTTACGGTCCAAGCCGACATCTTTGCCGATGGGCATGACAGGATTAGTGCGGTATTGGATTGGCGCCAGGGCGACGGAACCTGGCAAGAAGTGCCCATGATCTTTCTAGAGAATGATCGATGGCAGGCAGAAATTTTGGTGCCGACCCCGGGGCGATTTACCTATCGGATCCGCGGATGGGTCGATCCGTATCAAACGTGGCGTGCGCATGTCCACTCCTTTTTAGCGGCGGACTTGGAAATTTCGGCCGTGGTATGGATGGAAGGCATCACGCGGGTATTGGACGTGGCGGTTTCCGTCCCGTCCCGACGGGTTTCGCGGTTGCTTCGCGAGTGGACCGATCGGTTTGCCGAGCCCAACGACGTGCCGCAGGCATTACGTCAATTGGACACCTTAATGCACGACATCGCGGCCATTCCCCATGCGCCCACCCAGTATCCCGACGGGGAACCCGGCCTGCCCCTCTGGGTCGATCCGGTCGATGCTCAATACACCAGTTGGTATGAACTCTTCCCCCGCTCAGCCGGGTCCCAGCCGGGCTTGCATGGGACGTTGAACGATGTCATCAAACGGTTGCCTTACATTGCCGATATGGGTTTTTCCGTGGTGTATGTGCCCCCGATTCATCCCATTGGGGAGAGCTTTCGGAAAGGGCGGCGGAATGCCAAGGCGGCCCAGCCGGGAGACCCCGGCAGTCCCTGGGCAATTGGCGGGGACGCAGGGGGGCATATGGCCATCCATCCAGAATTGGGCACGTTCGATGATTTTGATCGGTTAGTCGGGACGGCTCGGGATCTCGGGCTCTCCATTGCTCTGGACCTCGCGTTTCAATGCTCCCCCGATCACCCGTGGGTTCGGGAACATCCCGAATGGTTTCGGATCCGACCCGACGGGAGTATTCAATTTGCGGAGAATCCGCCCAAAAAATATGAAGACATTGTTCCTTTTGATTTTGAGTGTGAATCCTGGCAAAGTCTTTGGGAAGCTCTTTATGGAGTCGTGGAATTTTGGATAGGACACGGCGTGCGTTATTTTCGGGTGGATAATCCGCATACGAAGTCTTTATACTTTTGGGAATGGCTTATCGATCAGGTGAAACAGGAACACCCCGAGGTGGTCTTTTTGGCTGAGGCATTTACGCGCCCCGCGGTGATGCAGCACTTGGCCAAAGTGGGGTTTTCACAATCGTATACCTACTTTACCTGGCGGAATTCCGCCAGTGAACTGCGCCAATATGTCCAAGAGTTGGTGTCCGCCCCCGTGGTGGATTATTTCCGTCCGAGTTTTTGGCCCAATACGCCGGACATTTTGCCCCAATCGCTACAGGAGGGGGGGCAGGCCGGGTTTGTGACGCGGCTTATTCTGGCGGCCACCTTGAGCGCTAGTTATGGGATTTATGGACCGGTATTTGAATTGATGGTGGCGACCCCCGCCATGACACCGGGTGAGGAGTATGAGGACTCGGAAAAATACCGAATCGCTAATTGGGATTGGGAATGTCAGGATAGTTTGGCGCCTTTGATCACCCAGGTGAATCAATTTCGACGCCACCATCCCGCCCTCGCCAATAATCGGTCGATCCGGTTTCATGCGGTAGACAATGACCAACTGCTCGCCTACAGCAAGGCTTCTTTGGAGGGAGACGATGTGGTGCTAATGGTCGTGAACATGGATTATCGCTACCGACAGTCCGGGTTTGTGACCCTGTCACTGCAGGACCTCGGGATCGCACCGGATGAAGACTTTGTGGTGTCGGACGCCTTGACCGGTAGTCGCTATGTGTGGCATGGGCCGAGAAATTACGTGGAGCTCGATCCCCTGAAACAGTCAGCCCACCTGTTTTCGGTGAATCCAAAGTCCTGATTGAGAGCTTTTCAATGGCGTTTTGAGGGAGGCAGATCATGACCACCAAACGACCGCATACGATGGCGGACCCCAATCCGTTGTGGTACAAAGATGCGGTGATTTATGAATTACATGTCCGCACTTTTTACGATAGTAATGGGGACGGTGTGGGAGATTTTAAGGGGCTTGCAGAAAAGCTGGATTATCTCGAGGAACTCGGGATTACTGCGGTGTGGCTGTTGCCGTTTTTCCCGTCACCCCTGCGCGATGACGGGTACGATATCTCCAATTACGTGGACGTGAATCCTATCTATGGAACACTGAAAGATTTTCAGGCTTTTTTGGATCAAGCCCATCAGCGCAATATCCGCGTGATTATTGAGCTGGCCCTGAATCATACCTCGGATCAGCATCCCTGGTTTCAACGAGCGCGTAAAGCGAAGCCGGGTAGTGTGCATCGGGACTACTACGTCTGGAGCGACACCCCCGACAAGTATCGGGAAGCCCGCCTCATATTCCCCGATTATGAGCGATCCAATTGGACTTGGGATGCGGAAGCCAACGCTTATTACTGGCATCGTTTTTACTCGTCGCAGCCCGATTTAAATTATGACAACCCGCGGGTGCGACGCGAAATCTTAAAAGTCGTGGACTTTTGGCTAGAGATGGGGGTCGATGGACTGCGGCTCGATGCAGTGCCCTATTTGTATGAACGAGAAGGCACTTCCTCAGAAAACTTGCCGGAAACGCATGAGTTTTTACGGGAATTGAGACGCCACGTCGACGACCACTTTACCGGACGCATGTTGCTCGCCGAAGCCAACCAGTGGCCCGAGGACGCGGTAACCTATTTTGGTCAGGGCGATGAATGCCACATGGCGTTTCACTTCCCGCTCATGCCGCGTCTCTTTATGGCGCTCTATATGGAAGACCAATTTCCAATCGTGGACATATTGGAGCAGACCCCAGAGATTCCCGATACCTGTCAGTGGGCCACCTTTTTGCGCAATCATGATGAACTAACACTCGAAATGGTGACCGATGAAGAACGGGATTACATGTATCGGGTGTATGCCACCGATCCGCAAGCTCGCATCAACTTGGGG
Organism: Bacillota bacterium; assembly: GCA_021820645.1. The sequence continues at coordinate 2,318 of JAKADJ010000075.1, read as the reverse complement.
ATTCGGCGGCGCTTAGCCCCCTTGCTCGGCAATCATCGACGCCGTATCGAATTGCTGCATGCCCTGCTGTTTGCCCTGCCGGGTACCCCGGTGCTCTACTACGGCAATGAGATTGGAATGGGGGACAACATTTATCTGGGGGATCGGGACGGGGTGCGGACCCCATTCCAATGGAGTGGGGATCGTAATGCAGGGTTTTCCAAAGCCAACCCTCAACGCCTCTGTTTACCGGTGGTGGTGGATCCGGAATATCATTATGAGGCCATTAATGTAGAGGCGCAGCGGTCCAATCCCTACTCGCTCTGGAACTGGACCCGTCGCTTGGTGGAATTGCGGCGCCGGACCCAAGCCTTTGGACGCGGCACGCTGGAATTTCTGCACCCGGATAATGGCACCGTGTTGGCCTTTATTCGGCGCTACCAAGAGGAAACGGTATTGGTGTTAGCAAACTTATCTCGCTATGTGCAGTCGGTCTCTTTAGACTTAAGTGCCTTTATGGGGTGGGTGCCGACAGAACTCTTTGGACGTGTCGAATTTCCGGTGATTACGGATACGCCCTACACGTTTTCTTTGGGTCCCCATGGCTTTTACTATTTTTCGCTCGAAGTGGCAGTGCCGAGCGAGCGCCCGGCGGATGTCCACCGGGTGCCCGAACTGACCCTCGCCTCGGGACGCTGGTCGGACTTGGTGTTGACTGACGCACGGGCATCGTTAGAAGCCGTGCTACCCACCTATTTTCAACAGGCACGGTGGTTCGGGGGTAAGGCCCGTCGCATTAAGTTCATACGAATCGTGGACGTCATGCCTGTGCCGGGAGCGGGGGAGCCTCTCTATCTGGTTATTACCCAGGTCGCGTTTAGCGATGGGGGGTTAGATTGGTACGTGATCGGGGCCGGGATGCTTTTGGACGACACCCTCCTGCCAGAACACGTGCTCCAAAGCGGCATGGCGATCGCCCACGTACAAGACACGGAAGGGCACTCGCTCGGCGTACTCTATGATGCCTTGGGTCATGCCGAAATGGCGCGCCGCTTAGGGGACTTCATCGTCGCCGCACGCCGGCCCGGTATGGGCCGATTACGGGTCCACGCGGTGCCGGCGGAGCGGGCGAAAGTGCCTCAGGGGGCTCCCGTACGCATGCTAACGGCCGACCAAAGTAATACCTCGGCGCGATTGGCGGACCAATGGATGTTAAAGATGTTTCGCCGTTTGGAGCCCGGAATTCATCCCGATTGGGAAATCGGGCGCTATCTGACGGAAACCGGCTGGCCCCACGCTCCCAAAGCCGTAGGCATCGTCGAGTATCGTCCTAAGACCGGGGACCCGATGGTGCTCACCTTCTTGCAACAGTTTGTGGCCAATCAGGGAGATGCCTGGCACTATGTTCAGCAGCACCTAACCGAGATTAAGAGCCCAGGACAAGACGCGCTACGGGATACCGATCCCCATCCGCTGACGCAAATCCTTTCGGGACCCGGAGGTTTTTGGTCGCAAATGGCCCGCCTGGGATCGCGGCTCGGTGAGTTGCATGGCGTGTTGGCTAAGGGATCGCCGGAACATCCGGAATTTCGGGCCGAAGCGTTTAGCGATCTCGATCGGCGCTCTTTATATCAAACGATGCGGATGCAAGCCCTCCGTTCGCTCAAACTTTTGCGGCGAACGATGGGGACTTTGCCGATGGCCGATCGGGTGCGCGGAGAAGAAGTCTTGGAGCACGAGACCCTGATTTTAGAGGAGCTCCATGCCATTTTAGAAGGACGTCAGTGGGGCCAACGAATCCGCGGTCATGGTGACTTGCATTTGGGGCAAATATTGGTGGCCGATGACGACTTCGTGTTCATCGATTTTGAAGGCGAGCCCGCACGTACCATCACGGAACGGCGGGTCAAGCGCTCGCCGCTCCGTGATGTGGCTGGCTTGATGCGCTCACTGCAGTATGCCATTTCTTCGTTCGCACGGACTCTGCTGCACGAGGAGCCCCCGCAGTGGCTCTGGTGGTGGTACCAGGAGGCGGTGCAAGCGCTGTGGTATGCGTATCAACGCCAAGTCGAGCCGATCCGGTTGTTGCCAGGGGACGAGATCGACTGTCGTCGCCTACTGCGAGCGCACGTGTTAGATAAGGCACTCTACGAGTTGTTTTACGAATTGAACCAACGGCCGGATTGGGCAGGTATTCCATTAGAAGGCATTTTGTCTTTGATGAAGGCGCCCGATTCGCTGGCGGGGGCTTGGGATGACGCGTGGATACACCAAGGGAGATGATCATATTCATCGGCAGCAGATAGGGAGCGAATTTGGACAAGGGAAAGAAGATCGGA
>JAKADJ010000074.1 GCA_021820645.1 Bacillota bacterium | reverse complement strand
AGCAATCCCGTGCTCCACCAGATTGGATGGAGCGATTCGTTCTTGTCCGAACTTACTCATTAAGTATCCAAATTCCATTACCTTGGCCCCACCAAATTGTGGTCCTCGAGCAGACACCAAGAGATGTCCTTTCCGGGGTCTAATCGGGATCGATAGACCAAGCGGATCGAGGAGCCGTGGAGCCCAGATTCCCGTGGACACCACCACCATATCCCGGAGGACGGTCTCCCCGCTCTCTAGTCTCACTCCCGCGACACGACCACCAGTTGTCAGAATCTGCTGCACCCCCTGATGAGCGTGGATCCTGGCTCCCTGATCACGAGCCGCTTCGATCAACCGATGGGTGTACAACAACGGATTGACCGTCGCATCTGATGCGCAATAGAGACCTCCTGGGATGTCCTCGGCGAGATCGGGCAAGGCGTGATGCACCGCCCGATAATCCAAATAGGAGAAATCCAGCCCTTGTGATCTTTGCATGGCTACCCATTGTTGGGCCATTGGAATCTCATCCCGATTATCGCAGACTAAATAGCTCCCCGGTTGACGATATTCCATCGGCCCCAAGGCTTGGGCAAGATCGGCTAAAAGGTTTTGGCTCTGCAACGCAAGTTGACTATCAAAGCCAGGGTCTTTGTCGATCGCTAAAATGTTCCCGTCACAACGAGACGAAGTCCCCCCGCCGATATCCCCCGCCTCAAATAAGTCGACGGCGATACCGCAGGTACTAAGATAGTAGGCGCAAGAAGCCCCAATAACTCCTCCGCCAACAATAATCACTGTCGGTGATGATGACACGCCGCGGCCCTCTTTTACCCATCAAGACGTGGTGACCCGAGACCTATGTCATGAGTCGCCGGAGCGCACTCTTAAATTTCCCGTCTCATCTTTATCATAGCGATCCCGCATCACTTTTGCATCGCAGAAGATACGTCTTACGGAATTATGACCCTGTAAGACCTCTCGGGATGCAATGAACATCCGAAAAGCCATTCACCATCTTGATAACAGAAGCCTAAAAATTTGCATGCCGTGGGAAAGGAATGGGTTCTAGATTAGTTACAAAACCGGCGACATGGCGCATTGACACGACCCGAGCAATTTCCAGTGGCACATGGGAGCGTCGTTTCCTCGCCATGTCCTTTATCGACAACAAAAAGGTTCACTACAAGCACGCCGTTCACGCAGGAACTTGCGTGGTTTGTACCGAACCAATACTCAAAGGTGAAGATGTTGGTAGTATCTTCTATGTGTCACACGAAACTGGAGAGCGTGAACCTGATGTACTTTGCCATGCTGAGTGTTACAAAAAGTTGACGGCAGTAAAAGTCGCAAAAACCCTGCTTAAAGCCACTCTAAGAATTCAAGACGGTTTCCGAACGGATCGATCAAGTAGAACCGTTTTGCACCTTCCAGAGGCTCATCATCGATTACCTGAACATCTTTCTGTACGAGATACTGCAGAAGTTCATCCAAGTTCTCAACATGGAATGCTGGATGAGCTTTTTTGGCAGGAACGAAGTCTTTTTGAACACCGATATGTACTTGGTGTGTACCACATTGAAACCAAACGCCACCACGTTTGCGGAGGTTTTCTGGTTTGGGAATTTCTGTCCAACCCAATAGTTCGCCGAAGAACTTGCGTGCTTCCGCTTCGCATCCTTCGGGAGCAGCCAATTGAACGTGGTCAACGCCAGAGAACTTGAATGCCATATCCATTTCCTCTTTCTTGTTGTCTACTCTACTATTTTACACGAAAATGGATGTTCCTTGATGTATTCAAAATCCACAATTAAGCAAAACAGAGCGTTTTTTTAAGCCGATACGTGACACTAGCCCAACAGCTTGAGGCCCCATCTTCTCCCGAGGCGAGGTCTTCCATCACCGTGGCAGAGTTAGCGGCCCTATGGAATTGCTCGGAACGCGCCGCCCACGAGTCGATCCAACGCTTAAAGACGTGGGGATTGTTGCAATGGACCCCCAAACGGGGTCGTAGCAACCGATCTCAGATCGTGCTCCTTAGGCATCCCGTTCACATATATTTCGAAAGAGCCCAAAGAGCCTTAGATCAGAAGGCTTGGGCGGAAGCGGGATTTTGGCTCGAGGAGATTCTTCGAGAATGCCCCTGCATTCCTGCTGCTGCGACCTTGCTTGAGACCGTTCGCGAACAGTTGGGATTAAGATCCATGTCCCGCTGCTGTGTGGAAATCGTTGAGACCACTTCTCCCTAGGTAAATCGTGATGGCAACCATCAGCGGCTCTATGGGGCCACGGGGAGGCCTGCAGCACCGTGGCTTTCAAGGTAGACACCTCCCGACCAGATTGAAACGCGGGTACCACCCGCAATAGATCCCGATGTCGGATAGACAAGAACCATACCGTAGGTCTGATGGTGGGACGGGACTTATACCTTTCGCAGAATGAAAATCTGCTCGCCGTTCATTGTGGCGGCTTTGGCCCCAACTTGATTGGTTGGACTATTTTCTTTCGGCATTCGCTTGTGGGGAATAGCGCGCGTAAAGTTCACCACGGGAACCATCCCATACCGGGTGGAAAGCTCCATGATAATGTGATCGGTCAAGAGTTGGACCGTCTTTACGGTCCGATTGCCCACCACCCAACACTGATATCCTCCGGGTCGAATGACTCGAGCAATCTCTTTTAGGGAACAGTCCAAATCTTGATAAAAAGAGATGACCTCCCGGGCTCGGTCCACATCCCGATCCCTAATCTCACGCAGCGCCTTGTCCAACGTGGGAGAAGGCAAGGAGTATTCCGGCGATTTAGACCCGACCCCGCCTAGGAGAGATTGGTCGATTTTGTTGGGATTGGCGACATCTTCCAAATTCAACCATTGCAAGGACAGGCGTGAAAATTGTCCATAGGCCACGGTGGTACGACTATCGCCATAAGGTGGGGAAGAGACCATGAGATCGAAGTTGTTGTCGGGGAGGGCCGACAGATCCATCGCGTTGTAAGAATGAAGCGATACCGACGGGAGCGGTCGTTTCTGCCACAAACGACGATTCCCCTCTTGATTCCGAACGAGTACTTTGCTAAAGGTGGTGAGCACATCGGGATTCCACCGCGAAAGTCGATCCGCGTCCAAACGGTACAGCTTAAACTCTGTGTTTCGACTATTCGATACCCACCGCACCGTGTCGGAAAATGCCACCCAGAAAAATGGTTTCATATCCTCCGGTATCCGTTCTTCAATACTTCGCTTGAGTCGGGTGAGTGCCGTAATTACCGCTGGTTTAAACCAAAACATGAGGTTGCCAAACTGCGGCCAATCGGCTTCTGACACCTGCACTGAACCCACCTCATCTAACAGATCACGAACCCGCGCTGCTAACGCATCCGGGTCCCACGCCCGTGTCTTTGCGTGAGTCACGAGGCGTGACAGGGGATTAAGATCGGAGCCCACCGCATTTAGCCCTGCCAATAGCCCCTCCACCAAACTCGTCCCACTTCCCATGAATGGGTCGAATAAGGACCGCACCATCGGCTGGTGCTGGTGAATAATCTGAATCAGGCTTCGCGCGACTTGAGGAATCATCATAGCCGGATAGCTATGATAGCCATGGGTCCACTCTTTAGTATCCGCTGCTGCAAAGTCCCAATATCCCACCGGCAGTTGTTGAATGGTTTCACGAATCGCGTTGTCTGCGATTAAAGACGATGAAATGACCACTAGCACACTTCCTTGGTATCGATAGCCTTTAGTCTAGCATGACCCCTGAATCGGCGTACGGACTTTCAAACATTTTGAGCAATCCATCGATTAAACTTGGTGGCAAGCTATGGACGGGACATCTGCCGGAAATGCCCCATTTACCCTAAGGGCTTCATTAACCCTAACCAAGAGCAAAGAAAACCTTATCCCTGCACTTCCAGTGCTAGCGATACGAAACCGATCCCTAGACTAAATAAAATGGCGGCTGTCTCGTAAATTAAGCCCCGAGGGCGAAAACAATTTATTTAACCGCTAGGATACGGACTGAAGAAGCCCGTCTCATGACGCCAACGGACCAGATCTTAGTGGATATGGATACGGTACTGGAGGTCCTGCATCGCCTCATAGATTTATGACCTGACACGTTACAATTTTTGACCCTGTTCCGAGGGGTCCCAAACCAACCGACGGTTGACCGGGATCTGAAACGCATCGAGAATTGGACGCTTACTCTATGGCGCAGTATGGCCGGTATGAATCCATGCGGCGATGTCCGCAATCACGGCCTCGTCGACGTTGCCCGGCTGGGCATAGGAGGACGGGGTAGCCCGTTCTCCTTCCGTCCACATAAAACAGTGATTGAGGTGCGGGTATTGCTTCAATGTGACGTTGGACCGATTGGAAGCCCCCGCCTCAAACCGCTGGAAATCCTCATCCGTCACCTGGTAATCGGCGGCGCCCCGCAGAACGAGTGCCGGCAATGTCATGGCGCGAAATTGAGCGGCGGGCTCATAATCGGCCAAGTCCCGCCAATAGCTGGCTGGCACCCCCATCGGGGCCACATCCCGCTCGCCCCGTCCGACATCGGCGATGAGCAGGGCCTGCTCGCGCATCGTCGCCAGCACGGTCCGAACTTCATCGGTGGTCTCTTGCAAGCCACTCACGTAGGCGATTTGCTCGAGCATCGATTCTTCCAGTGGGCGGCTACTGGCCGCCCACAACACCACCCCAGCGAGGCCTGGCACGTAATCGGCGATGCGCGGAATGAGATAGCCTCCCATGCTGTGGCCCAAGACATAGATGGCCAAGGGTTGAATCCGTGTATCGCCCGCGAGTACCGCAAACCCTTCGCCCACATCGGCGATGGTCTCTTCAAAGACCGTCAAATTCGTCATGGCCGCCATGCGCTGCGCATACTGTCGGGTGCGTTTTTCATAGCGGAGCACGGCAATCCCGCGAGATGCCAGTCCCCACGCCAAATCCCGAAATGGCTTATTGGGTCCAACCGTCTCATCCCGGTCATTGGGGCCGGAGCCATGGACCAGAATTATGGCGGGAAACGTCTTTCCCGCGCGGGGCAGGGTGAGTGTAGCCGGCAATGACCACGGCTCCTGTCCAATCGTCAACTCTTCCTCCATAAAGCTCTCGCCTGTTACCTCATCAGCCATGTGATTGGCCTCCCAGCATCTATCTATAAGCGGTTTGGCACCAGCCGTACCGCGGTTCCATAGGCGACCACTTCACTCATGGTTTTGCCAATCTCGGAGGAATCAAAGCGCACGCTGAGTACAGCGTTGGCCCCCAACTCGGCGGCATTTTGCTTCAGCCGGTCTACGGCGTGCTGCCGGGCCTGCTCCAACATTTGCGTGTATTCCTTAATTTCTCCACCTGCCAGCGAGCGCAAGCCTGCCACGACATTGCCGCCAATCCCGCGACTGCGCACAATGAGTCCCCACACGGTCCCGAAGGTCTGCTCAATAGTCATCGACTCAACGGTCGGCGTCGTTACAATCATCACATCGGATATATCGCTCATATCTGGTCCCTCCTGTGATTTGGTATAAATTCCTGGCGACCCGCCACCCACAGTGCCAACCCTGCCATCACGGCCGTGGCCCCGATGACAATCAGAAGATGCTCCCATAGTACGGATTCTTTGGGGTGTGGCGAAACATTGATCATGTACGTAAAGGGCGACCAGGTCCGCCACGCCCGCACACTACGGCTCACCATGCCAATGACATAGATGCCGAGTCCAATTAAAATGACGGCGTAGGTGCTGTGGATGGCCCAAGCAAACGCGCTCAACAGCCACCACATGCCGATGAATCCCACCGTCATCAAAAGAACGGACAAGATCCATGGCATCACCGGCAACGTGTGCCCGGCAATGAGGCTTACCGCATACAGCACCGCACTCGACACGATGGCGACCACCGCCAGTTCTAAACTGCCCCACAGTCCCTTTAGCCAAGCAATGCGGCTCGGTGTGGAGGGTAATTGCGCCACAAATTCGATGGTTCCGGACTGCCATTCCCGGGTAATCATGGCGATGGCCAAAATCACCACATAGACCAGCAGCAACTCGGGCAAGTCTTCCCCGAACCAGCCAAACGCCAGATTCGGATAATGCTGCAGCATGGCCAGAATCGGGTCCACCTTGGCATGCGGCGGTACGTTCTGGATGAGTTGAAAGATAAATGGAAAGGAAATGGCCAATGCACAGCCAATCGCATTCATGATAGGCACGCGCCAACGGCTTTCCCAGCGTTCCTTAGCCCACATAGTCACCCACCCGTTCATAGAAAAGCTGATCGAGCGTCACTTCGTGATGAGTCACACCCCACCCCGCAAGTGTCTCGCGAACCGCCGATTCGTCAAAATCGTGCACGTAGACGGTCGCCTGATTGCCGTCCCGCGACACCTGCCGAGCACCCGGCAGGGTCGACAAATCACCCGAAAGGGTGTCGACACGCAAAGACACCAGGTGGTCGTTGTGCAGCAACGTTTCCATGGCACCGGCTGCAACAATTTGTCCGTGATGAATAATCGCCACGTCTTCCGCAATGTGTGCCACTTCCTCCAGGCGATGCGATGACAAAATCACGGTGCGTCCTTGGTCATAAGATTCTTCAATTAAGTTGGCCAAAAACGCGCGGCGCACCAAGGGGTCGAGTCCATTCGTGGGTTCATCCAAGAGCAGGATCTCGGCATGATGGGCCAGGGCAAAAGCCAGGGCTGTCAAAGTCCGCTGTCCTTGGCTCATCAAATAGACGGGCTTTGTGCGAGAAATGTCGAAGCGCTGCAAAGAGGCATCATATAATGCCGGGTCCCATTGCGGAAAGGCTTGCATGCCCACCCGTTCCAGCCGGGCTGGGGTAAATGCCCCCGGCAAGTTGTTGCGCTCGGCCACATATCCCACCACGTGACGAATGATCGAGGCGTCGGTGAGAAGATTGCGTTGGGCCACGCGAGCGCTCCCCGAGTTCGGGCGAATAATTCCCATCAAGAGCCGCAACAGCGTGGTCTTGCCCGAGCCGTTGAGGCCCAGAAGCCCCACAATATGGCCGCGGGGCACCTGCCATGAAATTTCGTTCAGCACGGTGGTCTCCCCGAAATTCTTGGTCACACTCTCAAAGTCCACCGCCATGGACGCGGTCTCTTCTGCCACGATTGTCAATCCTTTCCCGAATCCAAGGTCCGAATCAACTCGACACACCAAGCCTCGAGTTCAGACGGGGTCCATCCGGCTGCCACTAGTTGTGCCAAGCTCTCGGCAATGAGTGCTTGCAGCCGGCGCGGGCCCTCCCGATAATCTCTGACAAACGAGCCCCGCCCCACTACCGTTTCAATCACGCCATCTTGTTCCAATGCGCGATAGGCACGGGCGACGGTGTTGGGATTCACCAGCAGACTCGACGCGACCTTGCGCACCGTCGGTAACTGATCACCTGGTTGATACAGCCCCTCGCGAATGGCTCGCTGAATCGACGTGACCAGTTGGCGATACACAGGCTCGGATCCGCCTGGAAGTTCAAACATGATCCGACCCCCTTGCATTGTACTAGTACAATATATTCCCACCATGGGTGGGTGTCAATCGGGCCGAGAATGCGCGCTACGTGAAAAGCGGCGCCAAACGGCGCCGACGCCGGAATGAGGCGCCATGCCAGTCCCGTTATGGTAAGCCTAAGTCAGGAAATCTTTCGTTCAATCAACAACCACGATGATAATCGTAGCATCGGAATAATCAACGCTAAAATAATCCATACAAGAGATGGTGTATAGAACAAAAATCCGCCGAGACACAATAGGCTAAAGACAATCATAAGCCAAATGACCGCTTGACTGTTGAGTGGCGTGCGAGCTGGGTTTCCACCTCGCGCACGTTCTCCGTAGCACCGCACATGAAAGGCACCAACCAGTCCGGGCCACTGCAACACTGTGACGAGATCATCCTTCGATACGATCTCGTCGGCACAACGGTCGCAATAGATCAAAGCTTTTACCGGGCTACCCAACGCGACAACCTCTTCTCTCAGTTTTCCATGTATGAAACTTATGGTGTACCCATCATTAGACTACAATGCTCAGGTCACCAGGTGATCGTAGGCACCTCTTGTTGTAATTGAGCTAACGTGGCACCGGTGGGAATCGTTTGGAGATCCTGAACCAGTACGGACGGTGCCGAGGCGTCAGCCCGTCCGGCCCCAATCATATCGTAGTAACCTTGCAATCCAGTTGCTTCCCCCAACAGATAAGGTTGGAGGGATCGTACTGCGTACACTATCGGTTGATTAGTTCCTTTGGTTGATTGGAGAATGCGTACATACGCGCGAAACTCATCGTAGAACAACCGAGAGGATGTCATATGCGATGCCGGGCCCGCAAATGACAGGCCCCACTGCACGCTGAGAATGCCAACGATCCCTAACCCGAACAATACGAGCCATCCTTTCCCTCACGTTCCCATAACGCCCATCATGTTGGTCGTCTCCTCTCAACCCTTCATTCATCTTCCCATGAGGCCGATCTATGCAATCGAACACGCGAGACGCAAAACTAGGCGGCACGGTGTTTTTTCATACGGTGTGAAAGCCGTTGTCTATCATCAATCCTTAACCATTGCGGATCCCCCCGGGGGCGAAAGAATCCATGACGCCGTTAACAAAGCCATAAATAGGGCGCTATCGATGATCCCAGGCGATTGGAACGTCAATGGAGGAGGTTGCCAGGAAGGAACGTTAACAAAAATAATTTGCAGGACCCCGGTGGCCATACCCGCCCATACGACTCGGTATGGCCCCCGATAAGATTCAGACCGAGAAAATAACCCAAGCCAGACCAGAATCACATAGGCAATCCATAGCGGGGACAGCATTGCAAGCATAAATAATACGTAATTAAATGGCGGGACTACGCCGGCCCCCGGCACCCCTGCCCATAGCGGATAATAGAGGGACAAAAGAATGCCGATAGCTATTCCCGCCACGCTTATGCGGAGCCATAACAGCCCACCCACAACCAGACCTTTGAGCCATATGCGGCTACCGATCAGCGCCATCCCTGTAGTAATCCCTAGGGCATCAAAGACCATGGGGTGTTGCGGGAACATCATCTCTGCTCCAAACAAACATACCTGCAGTGCAACCACGCCGAGATACAGCCGAGCCATGACCATAACGAACCCTCCTTTTCCCACACGATCATACTGAGGTCCATGCGATAGGCGGAAGCAACGTATCTTGGTGCATGATT
>JAKADJ010000073.1 GCA_021820645.1 Bacillota bacterium | reverse complement strand
ACTCCCACACACCATTCGGTGTCCGGATGGCGATAGCGAATCTGGTGCAAACGGCCTGCCAGGGTTTCGATTGAGTGCTGAATCGGTGGCCGTCGTTCGGTTGTGGGCACGACAGTTCCCTCCTTGATTTCTTGGTAGACAGAAACGAGCCTTTTCTTTCTTCGTGGGATCCAACGCCGGACATTAGGCCTGGTTGTTTCAACGCTTCATAGGTTCTCTGTGGAAGCCTCTCCGGCCTGAAGGCCGAAGCTTCCACCCACCGCAAAACTTTCGCGTGATCAGGCATTGAGCCTGTTCACGCGAGGAGCCGCTGTATCCCCCCCTTGAAAAGGAGGGTTTTAGCAAACGGGCTCCCTGGATAAACTCGTAGAAGAAGGTCAAAAAAATGAATCGTCGCCAACCGTTTCAACACCTCATAGGTGCTCTATAAACACCCACGTGCTCATTGCCTCACCACTATCCGTAGCGATGTTTCAACACCTCATAGGTACTCTATAAACGGACAAAACCATCGATACCATGAACTGGCCCCTCCGGTTTCAACACCTCTAGGTACTCTATAAACTAGACCCATGCTGTGGGTATGAGGATCCGGTCGCCGTTTCAACACCTCATAGGTACTCTATAACCCCGTTCTGACTCATCGCTCTGTGGTTTCCATGTTGGTTTCAACACCTCAGAGGTACTCTATAAACGAGCGCGGATTAATCATGCCCTCTGCCGACATTTTGTTGTTTCAACGTCTCAGAGGTGCTCTATAAACTTGGACGAAGTCCAGCAAGCCGACCACCAAGTCCGGTTTCAACACCTCAGAGGTACTCTATAAACCGCAAATAACGTGCCGGTCGTCGCCGCCGCGCAGTTGTTTCAACACCTCATAGGTGCTCTATAAACTGAAGAAAAATTAGCTCTGTTGGATCCGGGGGGTGAAGTTTCAACACCTCATAGGTACTCTGTGGACATCCTCCCCGGCCTGAAGTCCGGGGCTTCCCCCTCACTTACATCATTGCGGCCATTGGGCATCGAGCCCAACGGCCGCAGGAGCCGCTGGTTCCCCCCCTTGAAAAGGAGGGTTTTAGCGAACAGGCTCCCTGGATAAACTGTCCGCTGGGTCAGGTAACGACTTTGAAAATTGTGGAAGTTTCAACACCTCATAGGTTCTCTATAAACTCAGAAATCCCCCGGTGAACAGGCCCAAGGCCCCGGCTCCGTTTCAACACCTCATAGGTGCTCTATAAACCGCAGTGCATTGATCCTGGAGCAAAAAGATTGCCATGTTTCAACACCTCATAGGTTCTCTGTGGACATCCTCCCCGGCCTGAAGTCCGGGGCTTCCACCTCACTCACATCATTGCGGCCATTGGGCATCGAGCCCAACGGCCGCAGGAGCCGCTGGTTCCCCCCCTTGAAAAGGAGGGTTTTAGCGAACAGGCTCCCTGGATAAACTTTCGACCGCCTCCTGGGCTGTGGGAGCAACCCAAGTTTCAACACCTCATAGGTTCTCTATAAACGCGGGAATTCAATCACTCACACGCGAGCTATTTTACCTGTTTCAACACCTCATAGGTTCTCTATAAACAAACGGATATCGCACCACGGATTATCTCGTGGTGCAGGTGTTTCAACACCTCATAGGTGCTCTATAAACTCGACATGGCGTCTTTTATGGTCTTCTAGGTCGCGTTTCAACACCTCATAGGTTCTCTATAAACGGTGGACCAAGCGGCACGCATGGACGAGTCACCCCGTTTCAACACCTCATAGGTTCTCTATAAACCAAACCGCCTGATCCCGTCAAAGATCAAAAACGACAGGCCGTTTCAACACCTCATAGGTGCTCTATAAACCCGTAAACCCCGCTCTCCATCAAGGGTGCTAGGGAGCTCTGGCGCTGGCATAGCATGCCAGATTATTCCCGTCTATCCCCCCAACGCCCACAGCGTGGGCGTTTCCAGAATCGGAGAGCTGCCGTCGATCCCCCGGGGTTTTTGCGCTACCGGAGGTCGACGACAGAGAATGTCTCTGGACAACAAACAGTTACGGCACCATAGTGATTTTTCCACGGCGCTTGGACGGATTGGGCGGCGCCGGCGCGGGCCAGGGAATCGCATATTTTCCATTGCCGACTAAACTACGAAAGACCTGCGATACCCGAGACTTAACCGATAATTGCAACGCCATTGACGTCCATTCGGGCAACGGCAGACCACTCACAATATACAAGCGTTCCTGCGCCCGTGACAAGGCGGTATACACTAGGCGGCGATCATGCCACCCTGGAATGACGGGAAGCGCAGACGCCTTCGTGTCATCGTCATCTTCATCGTCGGCTTGGACCAGCCATTCCCGCCGGGGCGCTAGAATGATTACGACCGGCCATTCGCTGCCTTGGGCTTTATGGACCGTCATCACATAACTCAACATGATCGGCGATTGTGGGGAAAAAGGAAGGACGACGGTATGGCCCTGCGTCTGATTCCATTCAATAAAACCATGGTCCGCTTCGACGCTGACTACCGTACCGTCGGTGCCATTGACCAGACCCAGCGACAAATCATTGCGACGATACAGCACCTTGTCTCCCGGCGTGAATCCTACCCGGCCCGCCATGTGGGGATGCACCCACGCTTGGATGTCGGTATTGAAGTGGTCCACGACTTGGTTGGTCGCCGCCAGAATGGTCGGCACGTCCCGTTGAGCCAAAGGCGTTTGGGCCATAATATCATCCACCAGTTGATGCACCATCGTGCGCATCGCGTCCAAAGAACCGACCTCACGAAACTGCACATTATCGGTCGGTGCAAAGGCGGGCAATGCCTGTGCATCGCGTTCCCGGACGGCCTGCAACAGGGCGGTGATCGCACCTTGATGCCGGTGCACGGTTTGTATCGCGACGTGGGGGTGCCGCACTCCCGGGGGAGCCGGCCGTTGGTCAAGCGCATCCAGTATCCCGACGGGATACCCGGGATTCACTGGCGGCAATTGCTCTGGATCACCGGACAAAATGAGACGAAAAGGAGCCGCCTCATAATGTTTGGTATTTGAATCCCACAACGAGGCGACACGGAAAATCGCATGCATTAACGAAGTGTCGCACATCGTAAATTCATCCACCACCAGCGCCCCGTTGTACAAATCGTTGCTACATTGCTCGGCTACCCGATTAGGTGGAAATCCGATTAATTGGGGATACATGCTCAAATGCGAATGAATGGTCCGCGGCGCATCTTCTGGATCCAGCACCAAAGCGCCTAACCGCTGGCGCAACTGCTCGGCCGCCTTGCCGGACGGAGCCATCCACCGAATCCGGCCGAGTGCCGGCCAAGCGGGATACAGCCGCCGCATCGTGTCCATCAACTCGGCAAACACGGCCAGCAAAGTGCTTTTCCCGGATCCCGGAGGCCCCGTCAAAATTGTCAGGGGCGACTGCCACATGGTCGTCAACGCCAGACGCTGTTCGTCGTCCAATCTTTGACCCCGAACACGCACGGCATCCAAGTGTGCCGTCCAATCCGGCGGCAGCGGAAACTGCAGTGTCGCCGTGTCTTGCGCATCTTTTTGCAGCCGTGCCCGGACCATCATGGCGGTGCGAATCTCCTGCCAATAAAGACCGCTCAGCGCAAAGTGAGGACGGCTGGCGGATTGGGGGTTGGGACTGCGGCTGACCACAAACCGGAACGCCGGAGCAAAGTAAGCGCGATACACTGCTCGGCGACGAGTGATGGTAGCCGATTCACCGTCATCGCTCATGGCTTTCCAGGCGCTCTGCAGGTCTTGAGGGCGTTGGTGCAACCAGTGGGCGGCGCGGGCAATCCAATTGTGGGCTTGTTCCGGACGCACAATGAGCACGGAATTGCCTGTTCGGCGCATGGTTTCCAAGAACGCCAGAATCAAGGCGGCAAATTCCGGCATCCAATCGGCCGGATAATCTGACGTCGGACTTTTCTGGGCCAAGGTGGCCAATTGCTGCAACACGGTGGGAGGATCGCCCCAATGTGGAGTCAACCCGCCGCCCATTTCCCAAAAAACCTGCACGAGAATCCAGGGACACGCAATAATTCGGGCTTCCGGCGTTTCCTTTGGCGTCTGCAGCGCATCCTGCTCGGATCCGGTTTCCTGATATAAACTGGCTAAGACTCGCACGGCATACAACAGTACGAAAGGGTTGATGTCTTGGGCTGTCCAGCCAGCTTGCTTAAACGGCGCAAACCATTGCCGCCGCCGCAAGGTCAGAAGAAACCGTAAAACTTTCTCAACGGTATCGGCATCGGTAATCGACACGGATTGCAACCAAGCATGGATATCTTCTTGCACCTGGTTCTGCGTCGATCCCGAGCGTCGCATCCATTGCGCGAGGCGTTCGGGATCGATTTGGCCTAACACGCTCGCCAGCCAGGTGGCGTTGGGATAGCTTTGCAAGAATAACAATTGCAACAGCGCCGGGGACAGGTCGACTGTCGATGATGGACGGACTCGAGTCGGTGATGCAAGCGTTGTAATGGCCACGAATATGTCCTCCTCATGTTCTTTTTTTGTCATCGACTACGCATTTTCGACGTGGCAATCGCGAGATGCCGTTGTGACAAACGCGGTCGGCCAATCGGGATGCGGCCCCACACAGAGGATCTGGTTGCGAGCCGCCCAAGCCGGAGCCTCTAGCCGCTGGTGCTGTAAGCGCAGAGATCCGGCGGCCAAGGCCTCTTCACATGCTGGCCGACGCGGTGGCGGAACCCGAGCCCAGGGAATCGGTCGCGTGGGCAATCCTTCAACCGTCCAGGCACAGGAGACCTCGTCGAGATCCGCCGTTCCTGCGGCGTGCACCTGAATATCATAAATTTGGCCGTATCCTCGCGTGCGATCACCTCCCAGCCCGTTGTCTCGCAAGATGGTTAATAAATTGAAAAAGCGGTCGAGATCTGTCACGTCGGCAATAAAACGCACGGCCGGCACTGCCCACAGCGGCTGCTTCACATGCCACTGCTTGAGGATGCCGGAACCGAGAGCAAAACTCGTGGTCGGTAGCACGGCGATAATCGGTTTTTTGGTCCGGTAATGAACGGCTGGTTCTCCGCCCCAGGGAAACTGAGCCTGGGTGGTACTAAACACCCCGCTAGCCGCCTCGCGGGCTAAGGGAATATCCAAGGCCTCTTCCGGAACCCAATCGTCCAGGCCGGGATATCGCATGGTCATCGTCCGGGGAAAACGCTCCAAGGCGGCCGCGCCGGCCAACCAGCGCTCCAGTAGCCAGACATTGTCGCGTTGAGGCGCGGCAATAGGCGTTTGCATCTCAAACTCCACCGCCAATCGTGTCACCGTCATACGCTCAGCATCTCCTTATCCTCTGTGATGGGAGGGGTATTCCACACTACGCATCAGGCCGCCCGAAGCCGGCAGCGCCCACCGTATGACACAGGGCGCTGCCGGGTAGGCGTGCCGGCGCGGCATTATAACGCGAAAAGACGATTAATCAGATCAAACAAGGGTTCGGGGTGCTCCATAACGTCTTTCGGCAACACGGTGCGGGCGTTGGCAAAGTCCGTAAGCAACCGGCGCATCGCGGCATCGTGAGCGGCGAGCCATTTTTCGAACAGCGTCGCGGTGGGAAAACTGTCAGACGGAGGATAATGGTTAAACTCCACCAGACCAAACCCCCGGTTGACGTGACTGCCTAAGGTCACCTGGTTCTGGGCGTTCACCCAGTGGTCAAAAGCAAACCGCACCGTGCTGCGCACTAAATCGTCCGCCGCGCTGTCAAATTGCAGAGTAAAAGCCAAAGGTGTACCCGACGGAATGTACTCAAAGGTATGAGGCACGGGCTGAAATCCGGCAATAATTTGAGTTGCGGGATCGTCGGCCTTTTGACGTTCTTTCTTAGGCTTCTGGCGATAATAAGGTCCCATGGCTTCGGGATGGCGATAATAGGTGATGCTGCGGTTGGAAGCATTATCGGCGGCCTTGGCCAAGCAGTCCGACAACTTGGCAACCGACGGCACCGTCAACGGATCGGACGAGTCGCGGTAGCGATGCCAAATGGGCAATCCTTCCACAAAGGGCAATACAAAACTCCATGCCGTCCATGAGGGAAAAAAGGTGCCTCCCAACGTAAAGCCAAACGCGCCGAGTAAGGGGAAACGGGACGGCATATCCGCAATCCGGTCGAAGTCCTTCACGCCGTCCATCATTTGGCCAATATTCGTGTCGCCGCCGTTCATCATCAGGTAGGTCAAGACCGCGCCGGCCGGGGAGCGAAAATCCGTCAAACGAAAGTCGTAACGACGCAAAATAGTGAGCCATAAGGCTTCACGCAATTTATGCACGACGGATTCTGCCGAGATAAACGGCACCTCGGTTCTGATCCCACTGGTTCGGTCAAGATGCTGCATTGTGCGCATTCCCACGGCTTTTTTGGGGGCGTCTTTACTCCCACCATATTGATAAGGCTCGCTGTCGGTTTGGTTCAGCGGCTGCAGAGCCTGCAAAGTAAATAAATGCGTTTCGTCTGTAAACATCAATAGAACCCTCCTCGAATAAAATCAACATTTCCAGTCATAAAAGAACCCCGGCAGAGACCGGGGTTCAGCGGTTGAGCTATCGCCAATTAGCTGACTAATTGGGATCGGGCTATCTGCTTCAATGTTTTAATCATGGATTGGCGATCCCAAGCGGGAAATCCTGGCCATGCGGCGAAATGCGATCCCAACTGGCGGTACACACCCAAATACTCATACACCATATGCTGAATATGGCCTTCGTCGGGCATCGTGAGGGGAGAACGACGGGTGCGGGAGGACGACGCCGGCGCATGGTCACGCGACCATTCCCGGACCCATGCCGTAAAAGCCTGGGGCAAGGTCGCCAGGCGTTCCGACGAGATGGACAGCCAATATGTGCCCCGGGCGCCGTCACGGTCTAGTAACGGAAAAACAACCGTTTGCGGATCCCAGTTAATCGGAATGGGCACGCCCCATTTGTCATGATTTTTTCCCGGGCCCGCCACGGCCCGAAAAATCAGCGGGCGTTCTCGCGGTAGTTCCCAAATAGCGGCACACGGCGTCCAAGGTATCTCTTCGCGCAGGGGTGTCCAATAAAACGATAACGGCGCGGAAACGTGGGCCGCCGAGTCAAACGCATGATCCATCACGCGTGTGGATAACATCAAGGTGCAAGCCAGACAGTAGACGACTGCCGCCGTCGTGTGATGACCAAAGAGAGTAAAATCCGTATCGCCACTGGTCACCTTGGGATCTTGTGCGTAAATCAGCGTTTTTTCCCATTTGCTGGGAATGTTGTGGTCGTGTCCGCGAGCTCGCGCTATTTCCAAATTGCCCCAAAGCAAAGGGTTGTTTGAAGAATGCGTCACCCCACACGCTTTGCAACGATAAACCTCTGGGTAATGAAGAGCGGGATCGATTTGCAGAGCGCGTCGTGTAAGTTCCCACTGCTCAGCAAACGTCTTGCCCTTGTATGGATGAGGATTTTGCAGCAACACCGGCCAGCGGTTCCGCAGATACCAAGTGGCAAAAGTGTCATCGGGTGTACAACGCGGGTCTTCAATAATACGAGGCGCAGATACGAGCGTAGAAATAGCCATGGTCGATCTCCTTATTCTTAGATTTTTCGAAGATGTTTACCGAAACAGGGCGTAAAGCCCCCGGCTTCAGCCGTGGGGAGGTTCAGGGATCCAAGGGGTCACACTTTCCCAATACTTCCCAAGTTCTCTATAAACACTGCGGGCCTGAGAATCATAGGTGCATGGGTATTGGTTTCAAGTTTCAACACCTCATAGGTTCTCTATAAACGTCCGGCATGTTCCCGGCCGGAGTGCATCCATCGCCGTTTCAACACCTCATAGGTTCTCTATAAACCCGGTAACCCCGCATGAAAGCAGGCTTCGGGGAAAAGATCCAACTGGGGATAAAGTACCACATCCTGCGGCAAAACCCAGTAAACGCCCACAGCGTGGGCGTTTCCAGGATCGGAGAGCTGTCGTCGATCCCCCGGGGTTTTTGCGCTACCGGAGGTCGACGACACCATCATCAGTCCACCCCGCCAAACTTGCGGAGGCATCCAACGTTAACACACCTAATCCCGCCGTATTAAGCAGCCCCAATCCCAGCGTAAAAATCACATCATACACCACGGGCGGCGCAGAAATCACGAGAGACTCTCGCGGTTGAAAAGCTGCTATAGGATGCCCATAAGGCTGTTGGAATCGCGCACGCCACCCTCCGGAAACCACACAGCGAATCGACTGGGCGTCGATCGGAATATCGCGAAAACGCTCAGCCTTGTGAACCAGATTTTGGCTTAATAAGTTCAACCAATCGGAATCGCGAGCCCAGGCTGGATGGGGCTTGACATCACGAGGGTGTCGCAAGGCAATCGGGTAACATGACGCAGACGAGAGAATTAATGGATGAGTCGTCGACCACACAGGTTCCGGATAGGGCACAACAGCCGTTACCTGCCAGGACACGGAACCTATCAGCAAAGGTGTGTGCATAGCGCCTTGCTCAAACGCGGCGGCAATAGCCGGATCAAAAGTACCGAAAGTTAATGCTGCAAATGGCGTGTGGGGTGTATAACCCCGACTGTCAGCATGACCCGCCTCAAATTGCAACGGACTCACGGCAAAATTCTTCAACGGATGAGCACGATGCACAACGTCGCCTAATGCACAGTCTTGGCGTAAAATGCGATAGATCCATCCGGTATAAGCTGCACCAGTGTTCCACGGAATCGGTGGTAAAGATCCCGAGGATTGATCAAGTGACGATTGAGCAACTAAAGAAACTAAATACTTCATTTTTTTCACTCCCTTAAGAACTCTATAAATTCGTGTCTATCAGGCCACTCACCCACACCATACCGCCCGCGGCTGCGGGCGGAACAGGCGCCATCAATGCGGGAGTGCCAGAGTTTTTTGGCGCATCATTTTCTCAATCTTATCCTGAATCTCCGCATTCACCGTCGAATTTTCCGCATCCTCGTTACTGCGGGATTTTCCCGTCGAATTAAACGGATACGGCGTATACACGGCCGGACGCGCTCCATCGGGTATCGCCCACCGTTCGCGAATCGCCCGTTCCAGGCGGCCCGGACTGACCGGTTGGCCTTGCTGTTGGCGCCATCGGTACACTTGAAGCTGATCTCGGATGACGGTAAGCGGATGTTCGGCAATCAAGGTCAACGCGGTCTCCACGGAAAAGCCTTCCACCGTCTCCTGCATTTCTTGCAACAGCGCAATCT
>JAKADJ010000072.1 GCA_021820645.1 Bacillota bacterium | reverse complement strand
CGCGTGCGGGACACGCGACTGATGATGTTCAGGAGAAGATTCATCGCCGGTTACTCGCGTTATTTCAGGCATTGGACCACCGGTCTCACGATATGAACGGAGATATCTGAGCCGCGGCCAACCCGACGAAACGGCCGAAAAGGCTTGGGGTATCGTTGCCTACGACCTCGGGATATTGTCCAGGTCGCGTGACCGACCCATGGCATCCGTCACCACGGCGTCACCACGAAACCATGGAATGGGTGTTTTGGGAGCGACAGCGTAGATGCTCCGAAACCTCGGATCTGTTGATATACAAGGAGTGTAGCGCATCGGGGAGACCTCATAGACCCCCGAGTGCGGTTCTTCTAATCCCGGCGTGAAAGGTTCGAATCCTGCCGGGGACACTATCGCAGAACCCTGTCACCGCAAGCGATTGCGGGTTTTTTATTTTACGATCAGGGGCACCCGTCCAGGAACTTGATGATGGATCTCCCGCATGGTACCATGATATCTATGCTGACTTGGTATAAATAACAGTGAGAGCACGTGAAACGGGAATACGAGCATTGGAGGGAAAATGATGACGGACCAGAGCCGGCGTATTCTGACCGAAGCGATGGTCTTGCCACCTATGGACCGTGCTGAATTGGTCGGTCACTTGCTGGCCAGTGTTGACTTCCTGGCACGGGCAGGAATTGACGCGGCGTGGAGCACCGAGGCCAGTCCCAAGGCGCAGAAGATTTTGGATTTGGAAAGGATGAAACCGTGACTGAAGGCGAGCAAAAAAGCCAGCGCGTGCGGGCGGTGGTATCCGTGCACTTATTTTTGCGGAGGGGGCCCAAGATCCTGTTACTACGCCGATACAATACAGGCTACGAGGACGGTAATTACAGTGTGCCAGCGGGCCACGTGGAACGGAACGAAGGAATTCGCCGAGCCATGCATCGTGAGGCGGAAGAAGAGATTGGGATTCGCATGGGTGACGATGACCTCGTTCCTATCGGCGTTTTCTACCGAAAATCTGATGCCGAGCGGGTAGACTTTTTCTTCGGTTGCGCCCAATGGGGCGGCGCCATCACCAATCGTGAGGTAGAGAAATGTGATGAGCTACGTTGGTGCGATGTGGACAATCTTCCCCATAACACGGTTCCTTACGTGCGAAAGGCGATCGCGCTGTTTGGGCAAGGAGAACGCTGGTTCGGGGAATTTGGCTGGGAGTTCCCGGAGGAATTTTGATTATTGTTAGAGGCACCTTGCTCGTGTTAGAGACGCCTTCGATCACGGAACATTAGGCATGGGATTATCCTCGTATGCGTTGCATGGACACTTCATCGGAATGGTATTGCCTTTAAAAGCCGTTACGGGAAGTTATTTGAGGGCCTGAATGCCAAACCATTCGGGGGCCTACCGCTCAAGTTTCCGTAGGGGCGCTGTGACTCGGCCGGGGGAAAAGTGAAGCGAAAGAGCGTGATTGGATTCGTAGTCGTTGTCGTCGGCCGCGCTCATGATTTGTTCGGGGTGACCCGCGCCCTCTATTCCATCCGGATAGGGCCCAGGGCTTATGGCGTTATCCACCGCGCCCCGTAGTGGATCAGTGACCCAGCGGCAGCTAAGAGGCTGGCCTTGGCGCGGCGATATGTGGGGACGCAGCGGACCCTAAAAAACCCGTATCCGAAGCCTTAGGTGTCGTGGAAACGCCTCAGGATCAGGGCCCGGCAGTGGTGCATCCTGATGCTCACGCGTCCAGTACGCCGAAGACCAAGATTTTCGGCCATATGCCATCTACGCTTGGATTCCCCTTTTTTTGTCTAAACGCTTTTCGGCGATTTCGACCTAGGGGCGGAATGTGCGCTCCGTACTTTGCGATTTGCTGTCGCCCGCCAGTTAGAATTTTTGAATTCAGAACGCTCAATCGCACTCCATTACCGGCCTGGTGCGCAAGTTGAGCCTCTTGGCCCGAATGATCCATCGTGTGCTGGGGGATCCGAGGCCAGCAGGGCTGAGCAAACGCTCCCGTTAATTCGAGAAGGCATTGTGATAACTACTCATGGTGTTCGGCGAGGAGTCATTAGAATGGCTCAGGGTTGAGAATACTTGTCTCGTGACTTTTTGTGGACTTAAACCTTGGTTAAAGTTGTAGACTAGTCCTTATCGACGAGGTAACAATAAATTCGGAGGTTTTAGATGACGTGTTATTCCATTGGCCAAGTAGCCGCCGAGTTTAATATGCAAGAATCAACACTACGCTCCCTGAAAGCAAGGATTACTGCTACTCGCGTGTGATGAAGCGGGTAGGCGGTGATATCAAAAAATCAAGTTGCCATGGCGACCACAGGTTATTTGTGGAAAAATCGCTCACATGCCCAGTAGTCGATAAAACTGTATATGGATTGGGTTGTAGACTGAGGGCGTACCGTGGACTTGGGACTTGCCATGATGAGGAATAACAAGAAGAAGGTACTGGACGGGATTTCTTTGATGAGAGAATCCCTAAAAAGGATGGGTGGACGAAAAGATAGAGCGTTACACCACTCGTATTCACGAAAGGAGCCATCATGACCATTAAAAAAGCACTCGTAACGGGAGCAAACAAGGGAATCGGATTTGAAATCGCTCGCAATCTTGGCAAGCGTGGCTATGCCATTCTCGTCGGGGCGCGGGACGTAGCGCGTGGGCAGGCGGCCGCCGAAAAACTTGCTGCAGAAGGCCTCTCAGCGACGTTCATCAAGATTGATTTAAATGATCCGGATAGCTTGCACACCGCGGGTAAACTGATCGAGTCGCTCGATCTATTGGTCAATAACGCCGGAATTCCCGATAGTGCCAAGCCTGGTCGCGCGCCGCTTGACCTCACCAAGCCCACATTTGACTATACCACTGAGGATTTGCGCACGACGTTGGAAACAAATTTTCTCGGCACACACGAGCTTATGAAAAGTCTGCTATCAGTTCTGACAGACAACGCGAAAATCGTGAACATGACCGTTCCGATTTCGCCGACCGACTTTTGGCACCCACTCGCTTACATAACGAGCAAGGCGGCCCTTAACGTGATGACACTGACTTACGCTTACGAGTTTCAAAGAATGGGGAGCCACCGCCAGATTTTCGGTATCATGCCAGGCGCTGTGGCGACCGATCTGAATGGCATGGAAGCGGGTGCACACGGCGGCTTCGTCAAATCTCCCCAAGCTGCAGGCCAGATGACTGCTGACATTATTCTGTCTGACAAGAATCAAAATGGCCAAATTATTCAGTACGATGGAAAGATCGTTTCTGATTATGAGGTTCAGCTAAGAGGCTAAAAATATCGAACTCTGTCAGCGATACGCCTTCGACTAGCAACTTTAGTGACTTAGTAAGAATGGCAAGGCGATGGTAGGGGTTCGAATGCTATCTGATGCTGTGGAAGAAATCCGTGCTTGCAGTCGATGCGGCTCTTGTTCGCCGTCCATCCCGCGAGGCCATTCAACCCTAGATTGCATGTAAATAACCGGATGTTCTTGGAAGCGGATAGTACGACGCCTCGCATCATCACCGCACGGGTCTTGTTCAAATGGGCTAGTGGCCGGATCTACCTGCGGGTTGGGCCGGCCCCGTGCCGCTATCGTGCGGCAGCCATGGCTCAGATATTGTCGACTGATCGCCGGAACGATACGGTCGCTGGCTCTTCGGGCCCGATGGCGCCGGATAACCATCGGGGGTGACTAACGCTTTCCCGTCACCACGCCGCGATGGACGGAGTGTGTTGATAACGACACAGGAGACCGTGAGGACCCCCGAAACCCTTGTTGCATAAGGAATATAGCGCATTGGAGCAACGTCAAGGACACCATGGCACGGACATTCGAATCCCGGCGTCGTAGGTTCGAATCCTCCGAAGACACCATCGTTAGGCGCGTAGGTATTAGGATTTCTGTGATACATTTAAAGTGTGGTTTGGTGGCCAGTTTCGCCGTTATTTTAGAGAAGCATGGATGAGCCGCTTAGCGACCCATCCTCATCGATGGTGCCATCGCATCGACCGACACTGTGCTGGCAGCCGTTCAATAGTTGGGAATGCCTTGGGTACCGCGTAAGCCACAGCCGATACTACCTAGTGGAGACACCTAATGTTCCGATGCTACCGTAGAGGCTATCTGGATGCGACCACCCAGTATCTCCGCGGGAGAAGGCATTGCCCGGGTATGGGGTCAGCCAATGATTCTCATGGCAATCGCCTTCTCTTGCGGATGTGGCTCACCAGAGGGTCCCTAAGAAGCGAAATGGCCAATAGGGAACGGTGAAGAACCCCCTAGTTTGCCTATTGCTTAAACCGCGAGCAAGTCGAGACTTCGCGTTGCCGGATGGCTTCGATCTCCAGGTGGATGGCGCGAACTCATACGCCACCCTAGCTTGGGCAGGATCTCAGTGGCCGTCCCGCTGTTACCGTTCCACTACCGCATTCGCCGTGTCTTGGAATGCGGCAAGAGGCCGAAGGGTCCCCATGGGCCATAACGGACCCCAAGATGGCCATCAGTACGTTTGTTGGATGACTGGCATTTTCACATGCTATACTGTGCGCGGGTACCATCATGGCCGCCCCAAGGAGGCACACATGCGGTTGGTGTGAGACACACAGGTGCCGTGACGGCGGCCGGTCGCAACAAGAATTCGATTGAAACCAGTTGTAGCTGCGGGAATCTTAGGTAGGGGACGTCATGACCAGTCTTCGTGACCGCCGGAGCCGGGACTGTTTTCCGTCCTTCTGATTGGACGATGGGTAATTGAACCCCGTAAGGAGAAAGTTCGGTATGGCGACTATCGACGATTTTTCGAAGTTGGACATACGGGTGGGGACAGTAGTTACCGCCGAGCTGTTCCCGGAAGCCCGGGTCCCTGCCATCAAAATGGCCATAGATTTTGGACCTTTCGGCATCAAACACTCTAGTGCCCAAGTCACCAAACGTTATGCCCCGCACACACTGGTGGGTAGGCAAGTGGTGGCGGTGATAAACTTTCCACCCCGACGTATTGCCGGATTCGCATCGGAAGTGCTGGTCCTAGGAGGGATCCCGGAGCGGGGCGACGTGATCTTGCTCGAGCCCGATGACCCAGTCCCCAATGGCACGCCGATTGGATAAGATGCGGCATAGTTGACGCTCACCAATCGGTTTTGGAAGTTCGTGTTAGAAATCGCCGGTGACAATTTTAACGGTGTCGGCACTGAACCGGTCTAGTTCGGCTGGGGTGACCAATCCATGCTGCTGCATGACCATAAGGCTCAGGATCGCGGTGGATCGGCGGGGGTCATCGAACGCTTGCTGGATTTCTTTATCCCGACGATGGATGAGTGCGTATAGGTCTAGATAACGTTGATGTGCTGACCGGGTTTGGTCGCCACACACGGCCACGGACTCGTCTAATATGCGATGGCAGAAACGGTCCAGGGCCGCTGCTCTAACCTCTTTGAACACCCGCCATTCCGACTCCGAAATATGCATGTAGGTTCCCCTCCTGATCCATGTGGGTGAAGCTTCTTGCCCTGGGTGTGCCGAAGCATTGCGATCTTTGGTTCCTGGTCGTTTAAGAGGTCGACGCCATGAATCGCGCGCAGGCATATCAGAACGACCTGGGAGCAACGAGCTTAAGCTAAAAACATATCTATCGAAGCTGTCTGGATTGACGTCAAAGTCTGCTAGAATGCGTGTTCTGTTGCTTAAAACAAGCCTAACGGCACCGTGTTCTCTTGAGGAGGCTCTTCGGCCGTCATGGGTTCCATTCCCATGGCCTCCAAGAAATAGTCCCACTCTTGACTATGGTCCGTATCTGGGTGTCTCTTGGCGTCTTTGCGGCGACGGCGGTACTCGTGTTGTGCCTTAAGGCTTTGGCGCCATTGGTGGATGGGCTCGGCGTCGAATACCATTCCTAACATGGTGAGCTCCTTTAACGCACACTCAAAGTCCACGCCAAAATGTTTACGATAGCCGCGCAGGATGTTGTTGCCAGGATACTGGGCTATCCAGTGAGGCGCGGCCTGAAGCCGGGATTGTCGTGATAGGCGTTTATGGCGGGGGATCGATTGCTGATGTGCCAACGTCTGGCCTCGCTTTCCGGTAGAATCGGATGGCTTATTTACAATGAGTGTGCCACATGCCAGTGAGGTAGTAAAGAACGGGGGGAGCTACTCTGTCGGCCGGATCCCTCTGTGTCCGAACGACATCAACGGGTAATGGCCGCCGTGATCGTCTCTAGAATAAATAGGGGAAATCGCACTAAAACATGAGGATACGCTCTAGGTCGCCGCCATACGGGTGTGCGTAGCACATGAGTGGGAATCTTTGCTAAACTTAGCGAGGGCAGCAGGAATCCTCGATCACGGAGGCGAATAAGTCTAGGCATGTTGTCGGAAGGTATTTGCTGTCTGGATTCAAGGAGTCTCGGGGACAGCTATCAGAGCATCGAATACATAGAATGAAGGAGCGATTAGATGACCGAGCGTCCACCCTATCGGCTACCGTCTCACGTCGTACCGAGTCGATACGAGCTAGAAATTAATCCCGATTTAAAGCAAGGCACGTTTCATGGAATGGCCTCCATTACGGTGGAGGTGAAAGCAGCCGTTCGCGAGTTTGTGGTGAACGGAGTAAGCCTAACGCTAGGTGCCGTCCGTCTGCAGTCAGAGGAAGGATCTGACATGGCCGGTACGGTTTCGTATAACGTGGATGAAGAGCAGATCACGCTGTCGTGGCCGGAGCTTATTACACCCGGCCTGTGGATACTGGCTATCGAATACGACGGGGTTCTGGCCGACGACTTACGCGGCTTTTATCGGACTACCGTCAAAGCCCCGGATGGAACCTCCCTGGTCATGGCTTCAAGTCACTGTGAGGCCACGGATGCGCGTCGGATTTTCCCAGGCTGGGACGAGCCGGAGTTCAAGGCTGTGTTCGCCATGACCCTAATTGTCGACCCAGGGCTAACGGCCCTATCCAATGCCCGAGAGATCGCAAGTCATGTCGATAGCGAAGGGAAGCGACACGTCAAATTTGCCGATACAGTGCGGATGTCGAGCTATTTGGTGGCATTAGTGGTGGGTCCCTTAACCATGACGACTCCCAAGCAAGTCGGTGAGGTCCCCGTACGGATTGCTGCCCGAGAAAGCTTGAGCCACCTCACGGAGATGGCGGAAGAAGCTGCCGTGGGCACGTTGCAATTCTTCGAAGAGTATTTCGGGATTCCGTACCCCGGCGACAAGATGGATCATGTGGCGGTTCCTGACTTCGCCGCTGGCGCCATGGAAAACCTCGGGTGTGTCATTTACCGAGAAGAACTGTTGCTCATCGACCGTGAGCGTTCTTCACCCATGGAGCGCGCCAATGTGGTCAGCACCATCGCACACGAAACCGCGCACATGTGGTTTGGCGATTTGGTCACCATGCGCTGGTGGAATGGCATTTGGTTGAATGAAGCCTTTGCTACGTTCATGCAGCTTCTGGCCACCGATGCCCTCCATCCCGAGTGGGACGTGTGGACGATCTTTAGTCGCGGCAAAGGCTACGCGCTCATGGTGGACGGCCTGGAATCTACCCGATCCATTGAATATCCTGTAGGGCGCCCGGTGGAATCTTGGGGCATGTTCGATGTGTTGACCTACCAAAAGGGTGGGGCGGTCTTGCGGATGTTGGAACAATATCTGGGTGCCACAGTGTTTCAAACAGGCATTCATCAATATTTAGAACGACACCGCTATGGGAACACCGAAACCGGGGACTTATGGGATGCCCTGGAAGCCGCATCGGGGCAGCCAGTTCGCACGGTCATGGATTCTTGGGTGTTTCAAAAGGGGTATCCACTCATAACCGTGTCGCTCAGCACGGATCGGAAAAGCGCCACCTTAACCCAACAACAATTTCGCTATCGGGGAGGCGGCGACGGCCAATGGGAAGTCCCCATTACGCTAGGAATTCGTCGCAGTGGGGGCCGGGAAGAAACAGCGCGGGTCTTACTCGGTGCCGAACCGGTCACCGTGCCGGTGCCTGAGGACATGGTCTGGGTCATGGCTAACCGAGGTGGCTGGGGTTTTTATCGGGTGGCCTATGATGAGGTACTGTGGCAACGTCTACTAAAGGAATGGCAAGTGTTGACGCCGATTGAACGCTATGGACTGGTTGACGATGTGTGGGCGGCGGTGCAGGCCGACGCACTCCCCCTGACCCACGCGGTGTCGCTCTGGCGTATGATGAAGGACGAACGAGACCCGGATGTTTGGGCCGCGGTGACCCCAAGCTTGGCACTTTTGGATCGAATGGTGGACGCATCGAGCCGTCCAGCTTTAGAAGCGCTCATTCGAGAGATTGCGGGTCCCGTGTTCGAAGAACTCGGCTGGGAACCTAAGCCCGATGAAGACGTGCGCCATGGTCGCCTGAGAGGCTCCCTGCTGCAGCTATTGGGCACTATTGGCAACGACGTCGAAGTCCAAAACGAAGCGCGGCGTCGCTGGCTGTCGCACGTCAAGGGCATAGAGTCCGCTCCGGCTGAATTGCTTACACCCTTGGCCCAGGTGACGGCTGTTTCGGGCGGTGAGGAAGAATGGGAATTGATGTATCGGGAATTCAAAAACCCCACCATTCCTCAGGATGAAACGCGGTATCTCTATGCGTTGGCCCGCTTTACGGATCCCACACTGATTGAGCGTACCCTAAAGGTGTTTCAATCGTCAGATGTCAGGACCCAGGACGGCGCGGTCGCCCTTGGTTACCTTCTCGATAATCGCCATGCCACGACACGGACTTGGGACGTGATTGAGAAGGAATGGGATCGGCTCTTAGAGAAGTATCCCCACGCGATGGTTCAATATTACATCCAGCCTATCGCTATGATCGTCGACGATGCCTTGGCGGATCAGACGATTGCCTGGGTCGACGCCCATCCGGTGGAAGAGATAGTCCGGGCGACGGCTCAAACCAAAGAAGGTCAAGGCATCAATCGGGCACTGGCACATCGTGTGAAGGGGCATTTAAAAGAATTGTTAGCATAGCTCAGTAATCATTTTTAGAGCCACACGGCGCCGATTGTCCTGCCGAGACAATGTGGCGCTGTGTCATTTCTGATGAGGAATATCGATAGACGAGACGTTGTGAGCGCTTGCAATTTTCGATGTCTCGTAGTATACTTCGTACCGTCCTCCATACGTTTTTGTATGCTAGGACATCAAAACAAACGGAATGCGGTGGATGTAGCTCAGCTGGTTAGAGCACCAGGTTGTGGCCCTGGGGGTCGGGGGTTCAAGTCCCCTCATTCACCCCAATAAATTTTTGCCCCCGGGATAACCGGGATTTTTTCTCTCGCGCCCGTAGCTCAGTGGATAGAGTGACGGACT
>JAKADJ010000071.1 GCA_021820645.1 Bacillota bacterium | reverse complement strand
CAACCACGACCGACAGTGAGTTCTGGCAAGCTCCAGGTACTGCCTGTGAAGCACCTGGACGTAGAAGTCACCAACATCATTCATGAGATTGGGATTCCGGCGCACATTAAGGGATATCTCTATTTACGGGAAGCCATTCTCATGGTTGTTAATCGAGTGGATCTTTTAAGTGGAGTCACCAAAGAACTCTATCCTGCAGTGGCTACAAAATATAAAACCACGCCGAGTCGGGTAGAGCGCGCCATCCGGCACGCCATCGAGGTAGCCTGGGCCCGTGGCAACGTAGACGTGATCAATGGGATTTTTGGCCATACGGTGAACCGGGACCGTGGCAAGCCTACCAACAGCGAATTTATCGCGATGGTGGCAGATAAGTTACGGATGCAAATCAAAGCCAGTTAGGAACCACAAGAAGAGAGAGGGCGCCCGGCCGGGCGCCCTCTCTCTTTGGGTCTTTCTATGGGGCCTAATTAAGTTTGTTGGTAAGAGTCTCCTGGTGCAAAACACTTGGATGAGACATACTATGTCGCAGAATCGTTGGTTTACCCTGGCTTGTAATTGTGCCATTATGGAGAACGGTAGAACGGGGCTCACAACAAGTAGAGCCCTAGACAGCGAACGAAAGGGAGTGAAGCTCGCGCACTTGCGAGAAACTCATGAACATATTCGAATCGATGGAAAAGCTTGGTCACGAGGAACTGGTATTTTGGTATGACAAGACCACGGGTCTTAAGGCCATCGTGGGGATCCACGATACAACCTTAGGACCTGCGTTGGGTGGCTGTCGGATGTGGGAATACGACACCGAAGATGATGCCATTGTGGATGTGCTTCGACTCTCGCGGGGCATGACGTACAAGAATGCCGCGATGGGTCTGGACTTAGGGGGAGGCAAGTCGATAATCTGGGCAGATAGTCGACAAGACAAATCCGAGGCCCTGTTCCGTGCCTTTGGTCGATTGATTCAAAGCCTGGGTGGGCGATACATTACTGCGGAAGATGTCGGGATTAACGCCGACGACATGGCCTTGGTCGCCCGGGAGACTGAGTTTGTGGGCGGCCTCAAGGAAACCAGCGGGGACCCTTCCCCCGCCACGGCGTTGGGCGTGCTGGAAGGCATGAGAGCAGCGGCTACGCTAGTCTGGAGCACAACCAGTCTCAGAGGCCGCACGGTGG
The DNA here is from genome assembly GCA_021820645.1 of Bacillota bacterium. Next base: position 8,246 of record JAKADJ010000071.1, on the reverse strand, counting down.
CGATTCAAGGTTTAGGCCATGTGGGTGGACTTTTAGCCCGGATGCTGGTGGACGAAGGCGCAAAACTCATTGTCACCGACATTCACCCCGAAGAAGGCCGCGCCTTGGCCCAAGAGCTCAACGCAACTTGGGTCGAACCGTCGGCTATTTATGGAGTGAACGCTGATATATTTGCTCCCTGTGCCTTGGGCGCCATACTGAATGACGAGACGATTCCTCAATTGCAATGCCGTGTAGTGGCAGGCTCGGCCAACAATCAACTAAAGGATCCCCGTCATGGCCTGGACCTTTTAAAACGCAATATTGTCTATGTCCCAGACTATGTCATTAATGGCGGTGGCGTCGTCAATGTCGCTGACGAGTTCCACCGTAATGGCTATAATCGAGACCGGGCCTATGCCAGAGTTCAACAAATCGGGGGTCAGGTCTCGGAAATTCTCAATCGGGCACAGACAGAACGGATTCCCACCCAAGAAGCTGCGGACCGGATTGCCGAGTCCCGCATTCACGTCCTAGGACGCGTGTTTAGCACCTACGTCCCCGAATAATCGGTCGTCCAAAGAGGAATTTTAGGAAACGGTATCGAATAGTGCTATAGATACCGTTTCGTTTTGTTTGGGTGGCTAATAAGAATGTCTCAAAGGGGAATCCACGGAGATGGCGGGTGAGGTTGAACAGGTACCGGTTAGTGACATTGAAAATCTTATCTTAAAGATACCGATGGTGCTAAAGTGCCATGTCACGATTAACGACTGGGGCGGCGTTGAGGAAATTCACGCATTAAGTACCGTCGAGAGGGCTCCGAAGCAAATCGTAAGAGACATTGAAAGTGCCTTGTTGTCGCAGTGGAATCTTCGGGTAGACCATAAACGCATCTCCATTGCCCAAATCGTGCCCGATGCACCATCTCAGAACCTGGGTCGCTTAATCATCGGCGAGTACTTTATGGATTGGGATACAGCCAACCAAATGGGCCATGCCACGGTGACGCTACATCCCGGCAACAACATCATGGAAGAATATGAAGGCGAGTGGCAAGGACGATACATTCCGAGCCAATATCATCACGTGATGGCGCAGGCTACCATTGAGGCCATAAACAACGTTCCGGGCATCACCCATCGTTTTGTGTTAGCAGAGCTGAGGACTTTGGCTTTGGCTAGTCGTTCGGTGGTCGTCGTGGGCCTCAGCTTTTTGAATCGACGGCGTCGGGAAGAAGTCCTAATCGGCGCCGCTCAAGAACGTGGTGATGGACAAGGCGCTGCTATTCGTGCTGTACTCGATGCGATTAATCGACGCATTAGCGGGAACGATACGCCCACTTTGGAGTCAATTTTGGCGAACGCTTCCTCTAGGGATCATCGGAGTCAAGAATCGGAAGCAGATTAGGAGAGGATAACCAGATGCCAAGCCAAAAGAAATCGTGGGTAGAAGTGCCTCAATACGAACGCTCGGGTTCGGCGCGCATTCCCCACTCGACCACCGGAGTGCCGAAGCCAGGAAAACCCACACCGTCCCCGACTCGGCACAGCCATGCTCAAGAGGCGCTCTTTAGCGATTGGCTTGTCCAGCAAGTTCGGTTAGAAGTCGCCTTTAACGATGGGTCCACCTTGTGTGGAACCCTTACTGATTTCGACACGTATGCTCTAACCATTGCAAACGCCGGATATCCCACATTGGTATTCAAATCGGCGGTGCGCTGGATTCGGTTGGAGCCAACGGATGGCGCGAAAGATTCCCGTGGCGGATGATATTTAAATAAACCGCCAAGGGCAACGCGAGGGGCCATCGCTTCAGTTGGCTTTGTAGTTCCCGTGCGGTGCCCACGAATGCCCAGCCCATGAGGTACCTCCTCAAAGAACATATTACTTAGGCTAGTCTATCTTCGGGTTACCGAAAGTATTCGTGGGCGTACGCAAAATGACGGCCCGACGAATGGCCACGAGATCCCCGGGGGCACCAGGTGCAGGCTAACTCAATGAAGGCCTATATGATGGTTGGGACGAGAGTGTGGCTTTTAGCTATTGGGGCTTAACCCCCAAATGAAAGCCACGCCCTCGTGATAGATACCATAGGCCGAGTTCTTGTGAAAAGGATTATTCACCCACGCAATCGGTGATAAACCGCAATGCCATGGCTGCCACTTGAATTGCCTCGGCCCTTACGGCGGCAGCATTATACTGGCTCGGAGAGCGCCGGACCTCCTCCCACAATTCATCCATTTCCTCTAAGAGGATGGCATAGCCTTCGTGGGGGCTATGGAATTTGGGGTAGCGCTCGACGGCGCTCCGATATTCTTCTAGGATGAGCTCTATGGCAGTGTTTGGATTCATGGTCCACTATTTCGCTATCAAGGAAGATTATTCCTGCTTTTGGGTCTAAAGTGGCTACCGTCCCCGTAAGCTAGACTAAAGGGGGCAGGTTCTCCTATGGTTATGTCACAACCGGGACTCCGTTGGCAGGAACAGTTACGCCGTTACCAAACGCCGGTAATCATCGCAATTAGCACGTTCGCACTGGGTATTCTGTTTGGCGTGATGGCGGTCGGGACCTTGACTCCGTCCGACAAACTTTCGCTCGTAGCATACCTCCATCGCTTCATCACAATCCGTGGTTCTCTTCCTGGGGCCACCCCGTTATTTACCCGAGCCGTGGTGGACAACCTTAAAGTCGTGGGCCTGCTGTATGTTTTGGGTATTTCGGTGGCGGGTATGCCGCTGGTGGCCTTAGTCGTTTTTTTTCGCGGGTTCGTAATGGGGTTTGCGCTGGGTTTTCTCACAACCACTATGGCGTGGCAGGGTGTTTGGTTTGCAGTCGTCGCGGTCGGCCTGCAAAGTATCTTTATTGTCCCTGCCACCATGCTGGTGGCAGCCGGGGCCTTAAGATTTTCTTGGAGCTTGGTCGCCCCCCGTACCGTGGGGTCCCGTCACGGGATTCTTGAACAATTCGTGGCACTGACGTTACTGGCGGTTGCGATGGGTGCCGTGGTGGTTGTGGGGAGCGCATGTGAAACGGTCGTATCGCCTTTTTTGATTCATCTTTTACGTAATTGGGGCATCTAAAAGATCGGAGCCATAAAGAGGCTGGTGGCTGGATGAGGCCCGAAATTTTCCATTCTCGAGTCTAAACGCATGGGAGACATCGAATACTATAAGGGAGGATATTGGAGCCGTCGGGGAGACCTCGGTGGTAGATTGACAGGCTACTGAAAAGGGAGGCGCCCTGGGTGGCGAAATTGACTGAAGATGGTCTCTTACATTGTGCCGTGTGCGGGAACCCCAGTTCTTCGTTGATTAAGACGACCGACAACCGACTTTTATGTATGGAATGCAAACGCATGTTATCGCGGCACCCTGCCTAGTCTATTCCGCAGTCCGAGCGTTTACGGCGGCATCCTCCAGGAGGACTTGCCGTCAGCTTGGGATACCGTTGTGATGAAAAATACCCTGGGCCGTGATACCATGAGCGGTATCACGGAATCTGGAGGTATTTTCATGTACAAGAACGCCTGGAGTGTTCATCGGACCCTCGCATCAATAACACCGGATGTCGTCCTGGTGCCGGTTATGGCGTACGCATCTCTCATGGGTCGCGAACCATCCACAGTTAGCAAGAAGCCTTTAGTTGTGCTTGAATCTGGATCAGCAGCCGCAGTTTTGGTGCCCTCGGCCACCACGCCCCGGAAGACTCAGAAACTATTTAAAGAGGCGGGGCTGCTCGCCCACGATTTGTCGGCGCAGAAGATCGCGGTCGTGGTCGATACGCTGTCCCCATCGGATGTGGCAGCCGCCCTATGGGGTGTCGGTCAGGCAATCTACCGATATCAGGACCTGGCCACCTTGACCACTGGTCCTGAGGTCATGGTGGTGTCGTCTAACGGGGACTTGTTAGTACTCCGGGAACTTACCCTGGTGGCCCAAAACCAGTCATTGGCGCGTGATTTGGTGAATTTGCCGTCCAATCTTAAGCCCCCGCATCGACTCGCCGAATGGATGCAAATGGGTAGCCCTGATTCGATCCACTGGCAAACCTTTGACGAAACCATGCTCCAAGAATTGGGTGCCGGCGGCATTCTCGGAGTGGGACAAGGTAGCCATCGCCCACCATGCATGCTCGTCGGCCGCTATGAAGGTCGATCTGGAGGCCCCTGGCTAGGATTGGTGGGAAAGGGCATTACCTTTGACAGCGGGGGCATATCCTTAAAACCAGGTGAAGGCATGGGGCGTATGAAAGGAGACATGGGTGGAGCGGCGGCGGTAATCGGGGCACTCCGAACCGTGGCAGAGCTTGGATGGCCGGTGAATGTGTTAGCGGTGACACCCTTGGCTGAAAACCTCCCTGGCGGTGGCGCGTATCGCCCGGGCGATGTCCTGACCATGATGGACGGCACTACCGTTGAGGTAATTTCAACGGATGCCGAGGGGCGCTTAGTTCTCGGTGATGGGGTAACTTGGGTGTTACGGCAAGGCGTGAGTGCTGTGGTCGACATCGCCACCCTAACCGGCGCTAATGTAGTGGCTCTAGGCGGAATACGTAGCGGCCTACTGTGTACCGATGAAGCGTTAAGGCGCATCGTGGTCGATGCGACCAATAGGATGGCTGAACCGGCCTGGGAGTTGCCACACGATGAAGACTATTTTGAACTCATCAAGACCTCAATGGGCGACATTAAGAATAGTGGCGGTCGGCCGGCCGGTACCATCACTGCGGGATTATTCGTCGGACATTTTGCCAAAACCACCCCGTGGGCACACTTGGACATCGCGGGTATGGCTTTCGAGGCAGGCACGGGTGTGGGAGCCGGGGCGACCGGGTTTGGAGTGGCCACTTTAGTGGAAATTTGCCGTCGGTTTGGCGAGGCTGCCCACAAGAATCCCGCCTAAAATCAGCACGATACCAAGCCACTGGGCAAGTCGGGTAGGCTGGTCGACTATGATTCGCGACAAGATTACTGCGACGGGCAGTTCAACCGAAGCCACGATGGCGGTTGGGCCGCCCCCCAGCCGGGGAGCATAGCGATAGATGAGCCATAAGGGAATTGCTTGACTAAATAGTCCGACCAGAGCCCCCCAAAACCAGACTAACTGGGGCGGGCTTGGTAGATTCCAGACGTGATAGACGCTTGCAACAATCACCCCTCCGAGACCGGTGGCCACCAATGCCCGCGGCCAGGGGCTGTCAGAGGCCGAAAACCGGCTGGACCAGACTAAGGTCAAGGCATAGCCAAGTCCCCCGAGTAAGCCCCAGACGATTCCCAAACGTGACCACCGTTCGTGGCCCAGAGGGACGGCCAAAACGGTGCCGAGGAGGATAACCGATATCCCTAGCCATTGTGCTCGATAAGGTTTCTTACCGTAGAATATCCACTCTAATAATGGGGCGAACCAAGAAAATTGGAAGAGTAGCAGAATGGCAAATCCCGGGCTTAGGAGAGCCACGCTACGGTAGTAGGTGAGCCCGGTGACGGCGGCCGCGATTCCAATTAATACAATTAGAGTCGGTTTCTCGAACGTGAGTCGGTGCCTTCGCAAGAAAATACCCGTGGCCATTAAGAAGAGGCTAAGGGGTAGGGGATACTGCGCGATGGTCAGCCAAGTGATGGGCATCTTGTGTAGGGAGGCCATTTTGACAATAGGTGTAATGGCGCCGTAGGATGATCCGGCAATAAGTACCATCAAAATGGGAATCCAGCGTTGTCGTAACAAGCTAAAACCCGAACAGGCCGGTTGTTATACCACGACCTAACATAAAAAATAGGAACACGTTCAAAGCGAAATACACCCAAACCTCATGAAATCTGCCGTAGTCATTCTCCATCACGGCACGGAGTGAGCGGTTCGGCATCAATCCCCGTTCCACACCAATGGTAAGTATGGCGAGCACCCCATAGAGGATGTGTAAAGAGTCTTTGGGACGAAAATGCACCAAGTAGAGACTCGCGCCAGACAGTGCCAACAACAAGACGCCCACTTGCGACACGGCCTGCCATCGCCAAAATGCGGCAGGGAGGCGTTTTTGTTTGCGGGTGCGCCAGGCAACGATACTCAGAGCCAACGAAAGGAAGAACAAGATAAATGCAAATCCTACATGAAGATCTATCAAGAGGTGATACAAAATCGGCATGGTAATTCCTCCGGGAGTTTCCCCTACATGTACCCACATTAGTCTAAACGAGCCCGGCAGGGGTGGCAAGAGATCGGTTAAGTAAGAAGTAGGGCGATCCCCCCGACCTGGGCTCAACACAGATATCCTGGCTCAAGGATAAATTTAGCAAAACCGACCTCCCCCTAGAAGGATTTATGGGCTATGCTGAAATCATCGCGCAGTGGAATAGGGAGGGGTCAGAACTATGGCTCAACTTACGGCATTTGAAACCACCGATATCGACGGGAATCCTATTACGAATGAGGTGGTGACCGATCTGGCGCCGGCCCTCATCGTGATGCTCCGGGGCTTATTTTGACCCTATTGCCGAAAAGAGCTCGGGGAGCTCACTCAGGCGATGGCGAGCCTTCACGAAAGCAAGATCGAAGTGATTGTGGTGGCTCCAGATAGCGTGGATGCCTTGCGAGAGTATCGCGCCCAGTATGGGCTAGCGTGCCGGATGGTGTCTGACCATGACGGGCGCTTACTCCAGCGCCTGGGGCAGCCCGTGCATTGGTGGAAGTTTGGACGTGTGCCTGCTACGCTGGCAGTTGCGGGCGATGGCGACGTGGTGTATACCCACGTAGGACGCTCGGTGCGGGACATCCCAAATTTCGCGACGGCGGCCGAGTGGTTTCCGGGGCAAAGTTGAGGGTATGAACAGGCTAGTGCAGAACGAGAGAGTTTGGGATAAACTGAGGGGATAGAAGCCCAATCGGGTTAGGGAGGTCAATTGATGACGGGTTCAGGCATTCAATATATCATTCGGCTCAGTATGCAGCGCGAGCTGGTGCCTTTTCGGCAACTGGTGGAGCTCGTTGACCAAATTGGTGGGGACATCGTGGCGCTCGACCTAGTGCGGGCCGAGGATCAAAGAACGATTCGAGACTTAACTGTGGTGATGCCTTCACCCGACCACTTAAAGCAACTGGAAACGGCGCTAGACGCTATGCCCGGAACGGCCATAGAAAATGTTTCGGACAGGACTTTCTTGATGCATCTCGGCGGCAAAATCGAGATCCAACCTCGGGTCCAAATCAAGACGCGAGCAGATCTTTCCCATGCTTATACTCCCGGTGTGGCCCGGGTGGTCCAAGCCATCGCCGACGATCCTAGCAAAGCCTTTCAGTTGACCATGAAGCGCAATACGGTGGCCGTGGTTACGGATGGCACGGCCATCTTAGGCCTCGGACACCTCGGTCCCAAGGCCGCACTGCCGGTCATGGAAGGTAAATCGGTGCTCTTCAAGTGGCTGGCTAATGTCGATGCGGTCCCCATTTGTTTGGACACCACAGATGTTGACGAAATCGTAGAGACCGTGGTGCGTATCGCGCCGGGCTTCGGAGGAATTAACCTGGAAGACATTGCGGCACCCCGGTGTTTTGAAATTGAGGCGAGGCTTCGGGAACGCCTCGATATTCCGGTGTTTCACGATGATCAGCATGGGACTGCCGTGGTGATTTTGGCGGGATTGCTCAACTCCGCTAAAGTGGTGAAAAAAGAACTAAAGGATCTGCGCGTGGTGGTGGCGGGGATAGGAGCCGCGGGTACTGCCACTACCGAACTACTACTGGAGGCTGGGGTCATCGACATCGTCGGCTATGATCGCATGGGTCCCTTAACCTCCACCCGGTCTTATGAGGGGCATCCGGCTTGGGAGGCCTATGCTAAGAAGACCAATCCCTTTCATCGCGAAGGGTCACTGGCCGATATCTTGCGAGGGGCGGATGCGTTCATCGGGGTGTCTTCGGGTAATTTGCTTTCGGTCCAGGATGTTGAAGGAATGGCAAAAGACCCGATTTTGTTCGTGATGGCCAATCCGGAGCCAGAAATTCGCCCCGAGCTGGTGCAATCCAAAGTGCGGGTTCTAGCGACGGGCCGTTCGGATTACCCCAATCAAATTAATAACGTGTTGTGTTTCCCTGGATTATTTCGTGGGGTGTTAGACAGTCGGGCCAGTCGGATTACGACAGGGATGAAAATCGCGGCCGCTGAGGCGCTGGCGCAAGTGGTGAAGCCGGATGAGTTGTCCGCAGAATACATTATACCGAGTGTTTTTAACCGCGAAGTGTCGATTAAAATTGCTCAGGCGGTGACCCATG
>JAKADJ010000070.1 GCA_021820645.1 Bacillota bacterium | reverse complement strand
CGGTCAAAATAGTCCACCCCCAGATCCACATACGGCTCGCCCCGGTCCAGCACAATCCAGACCCGCTGGCAAATGGAATGGGCCACGGCAAGCGCAGCGCGTTTCGGCCCGAGACGTGGGAGCAGCCGTCGATACTGAGCCCCCAGATAGGTAGATTGGGTGCGACCGGCCCCGCGGGCCGCCTCCACCAGCGCGCTCCGTAACGCCCGATTCCCCGGGGTGGTGCGGCCCGACAGCCGTTTGCCGCCCGTCGTCTTATTGCCCGGGGCGACCCCGGTCCACTTGGCCAGCGCGGCGGCACTGCGAAACGGCTCGACGGTGGGGCCGATCTCCGCTAAAATGACATCCGCCACCCGTCCTTGGACGCCCGGAATACTTTCGATCAAGGTACGGGCCTCCTCAAAAGGACGGGTGCGTCGAGCAATCTCGTGGTCCGCACTCAGAATCAATGCCTCCAGATCCGACAGATGCCGGAGTTGCTGGGTCAGCATCCAGCGCTGGTGATCGCCCACCAAGCCCGTGAGGGCTTGCGCTAACAATTCGGCCGAGGCCCGAATCCGGCGATCGGCGAGGGCGGTCAACGCGGTGAGGTCCGTTTCGCCGTGCGCCAGGGCCGTTAACATGGCCCGGCCGGAGACGCCGAGCACATCGGAGAGGACGCTTCCCAATTTAATGTTCCCGCCCTCGAGGACCTTTTGAATGCGGTTGACTTCCCGTGCCCGTTCCTCGATGAGACTGCGTCGATACCGCACGGCTTCCCGCAGTTCGCGCTGGGACTTGTCCGGAATAAAGCTGGGCACGACGAGGCCAAAAGCCAAGAGTTCGGCCAGCCATTGGGAATCCTTGACGTCGGTTTTCTTCCCACGCTGCGGTTTGGTATGGCTCGGATTAATGAGCCACACCACCACCGTATCCTCCAACAGATTGTACACCGGCTTCCAATACGATCCGGTGGATTCCAGACACACATGGGTAATGCCCTCCTCCACCAACCACGCCCGCAGGGCGTGGAGGTCGTCCGTGAACGTGCGAAACGTCCGCGTTTCATGGCGCAGTGGGGTGAGTTGGTCGGGGGCCTGATGACGGATGGTGACCACCGCCGTGTCCTTGTGAATGTCGATCCCCGCGCCATGATAGACTTCGACTTGCATCGGGGGCTCCTTTCTACGTGTCTCGCCGTTCTTGGGCGGAGAACGAGGATTCTGTTCCGCGTGCGTGGCCAAGCCAGCAACAATGCGAGATGCCCAAGACGCTCCAGGTCAAACTGTGTCGCGGATGCGTGATCCCACAGAAGGGACAACCGTCGCGAGAAAGCGCCAGGGGGACTTCGACGTCCGCGACCCAAAACCCTCCATTTTCATGCTGCGGGGTGCCGCATGAGCGGCATGGGGAACTGTGTGGCAGCATAACAGGAATGAGCGACGGGGCGTTTCGTCCCATCGCTCATGGGTCTTCGGCGTGCGCCGCGGATCGTTCGAGACCAAAATGAACGTGCTATGGCGAGTGTCTTCGGCTCCCACCTGATCGGCGTTGACAGATCCGCGAGTCACCGTCACCCTCCAGGCCAGGCGTCATGCTCATTAGGGGTGGCCCCCTGGGTGACTTTGCCCACGTAACTCCACACGGATTTCTTGACGCCTTTACTTTCCTGCCAGGCCTTCCGAGCATCTGCTTCGCAAGAAAACCGTGCCTTCCCTAACCGAGCAATGGCCCGGTCCAGAGTCGCCGCATCCTGGGTTTGCCGGGCTTGGGCTCGATCCGCGGCCGTGGCCTCTAGCGCCGAAGAATGCACGACGATCAGACGCACAGGATGCTCCTTTAGCTGACCCGAGACTTCCGTGACCCGACACAGCCGCTCCGGTTCGGTCGGACAAGGTTTCGACCGTGTCCTGGTCGTCAGCCTTGTGCGCCGCGGCCTTGGTCGCCTGTTCGAGCCCAAACGTATTCGGCAGTCGCGATACGAAGCGGATCCCCCCTCGCACAGTTCCGTTCCGTGATCGTCTCATAACTCACCAGCTTTGAGTCCGCCACGAAGACCACCTGTCCCGCGCCTCTTGAGAGAGGCCCCAACTTTGGCCCACGATGGCGTCCCGCGTCCACTGACCGTCATCCATATTGCCGTCACAGAGGTCCATCTCGACCGGGATGCCATCCGGCCGCGCGACAACCCCGGCGACCAATTGCTTGCATTCCGGATGCCCATCTTTGTTGAACCCGTGCTTGGAAATGAACCCGACGGTTTGTCCAGGTACTGTCCGTATAAGGTGATGCAGGTGGTGTCAAAGTGGGCCGTGGTCGTCGCGGGCAATGCCAACCGCTCGATCGCCTGTTCGCTCAGGAGCGCATATGTGTTGCCGACTTGACATTCAAAGAACTTTACGAGAGCCCGTCCGATGGCCTCATCATTGAAGTGGTGGGCCGTGTATCCAGCCCCAAATAAGACTTCGCAGTCGAGATGGTGTAGAACTCTTCTAATCGATAGAGGGCCATCGGATCGACCATCACACCGATGATGAGGGCCAGAATCCGAATCCCCGGCGACACGCGGCATTGTTTTGGATCCCAGGGAACAGGTCGACCAACCCGATGCGTTCCGCCATGTCGGCGGCCGCCACCGCAAATCCCATCCGGTAGCTTTGCAAAAATTTGGGCACCGCGTACGCGGCGCGACTCGGACCTGTCATTATCTCCATGCCCGTTCTATTCTAGATCCGCTACCGATTTTCCTTTGCATTGCCACCCTGCGACAAAAAAATTCTTATTGGTGAGAATATCGTGTTCCGGAATGGGATCCGCGGAGAATGTTGGCGTAACCCATCGGTAGGATACATGAGGTCAGGTACCCCATTCAGGGGTGCGAAATGCAGGATTATTATCGTATGCAATTTGGGATCACGGATTGTGACGAAAATTACCGGTCCGATTTTAACTTTGGTATTTGCCAAACTAATAGCCTGGAAGACTTAATCCATCGCCTTAGACATTGCGAATCCGATCTTTAAGCTCTTGAGGCGCGCATACTCGTTCTGCTATCAAAAGCGCCCGTGCCGTGGGAATACCATCCCAAACGTTCCAATTGAGCACGGCGACCAGGTGACCCCCATCCAAATAGTATAAAACCCCCTCTTGGCCTGGTACCACTCAGTCTGCGATGACCGTGTGCCGCATGTTTATGTCGCCAATTGCCTCGTAGACCCAGTCAAAGAGATCCGAGTAATAAAACGGCATGTAGTGATAAGGTAGGCGGGCTCCAGCCATATTACTCTCCACCAGGCGTCCCTGGGACCAAGGCCTGATCTTCGTGCACCGAGATGTGACTCGCTCCCGCAATACGTGCAACGTCCCTCGCGGCAAAAATCCATTCCCTTGGTCTGACCGTAGCGATCTACCGAAATCCCTCTCGCTGTCGATACCAGTCCGAGCGAGCGCCCTAAATCGTCATTGGGCACCGAAGCAATGCCCACAACAGCCAAATCCGCGGTGATAATGCGGCCATGCCTGCACTGCCACTGGACCGTCGCCCTCTTCAATACGGACGACTAAGTTCTGCACAATCTCGACACCATGTGCCTCGTACGTAGCCCTCAATTGATTACTAAGAATCGAGGGAAACCGATTCGCAAACGGATCGGACTCGAGCATCGCCATGCCCCATCGGTTCGGGCATCATTAAGAGCGCGTGTAAGTCGGTGCTGAAGCAACGCGAAAGCGGGAGTGGGATGCGTTGGAAAGAAGCTGGGGCGCAGGCCATTGCCACCCTCCGCGCAATGCATCGGTCAGATCGGTGGCACGACTTCTTCGATCAGGACCCCTGGTCCCAATTGATACAGTTGTCGCGACGGATCGCCGCGTGATCACAATTTTAAGGTGGACCCTTTGCAATCTATCCCCACGGGCCAAACATCGACCACTTACCATGATCCCTGCTATTTAGGGCGCCATAATGGGATATATGAAGCGCCGCGCAACCGAGACAATGGTTTTTGTTGTGATGCCGGCGGCGGACGAATGTGGATGGAAGAAAAAAACTGGCACTCGCATTAACCGCAATCGGTCACGCGAAGCCTTAGACGTGGGCGCCGATCAACTCGTGACCGGGTGCCCCTACTGTCTTATCATGTCGGCTGACGGCGTGGCCGAAAAAGGTGGTCACTTGCCCATGCGTGACGTGGCTACGTTGCTACAAGTCCCGACCCCGTTGTCGGCCGATGATTAGATAAACACGCTGACTCGATTATGGCCAGCTACTATCGATCAAGGATCGATGTTGGGCAAACGAATATCGGCGCACAATAGCGCATCGGCACGACCTTGGCGATGCCGTGACATTGGTAGCCCCAATGAGCTGGGCTTGTCGGACAGGTAGGCACCACGTAGGACCAACGAACCGGACGTTGTATGGTGCCTATGCGAGAGCTATCCCGAAATTATGCCACGATCGCCCCCGATACTTGTGACCGAGCTCGTATCTTTAACAGAAATATCGGACCGTAATCGCAAGCCTCTATTGCAAAAAACTTCGTTAAGTGATGGCCGTCACATTAGGCGTCTGTGGAGTACGGCACTATAATAGCAGTAATGCTCTTGGTCTGCGGTACGCTATCGATAGGATATGCGGCGCGCACAGATGATAATTACCGGCAACCAGGGCCGTAGACAGCTGGAAGGTCCCACGCCAAGGGATATCAGGTGACCTTATGCCATGGCCACACGTTTGTCTAGATTGCTAATCGAAGGAGGTGGTTTCAATCGTTCCACCATTTGTTGACGCAACAAGCTCAAAAATCCTGCATGCTCTCTCCATGACGCACGTCTCGACGGCGATTGTCGCCATTCTGGCGGTGGGTTTCTTTTGGCTTATGCTAACATATGCCATAAGCCGTTCTTGGTCCGAGCGAATGGCGCTTCGCGATGAGCGAGCCTGGAGCTCTACGACACAGCCCCGCAGCTTGCCCTATGCTCAGCGTAAAGAAAAAAACCGCACCCGAAATCACTCGATGCGCCACTCGTTTGCAGTGATAAAGAACTCCGAGCCAGATCGTAAACCTTAGCGAACGAGCGAACGATGACACCAGGCTTAGGCCAACAATAAAGAAGGTAGGAGATTCTCTCATGAGTGTAAACCCTGTCATCATTTTGAATGCGTGGACCTTACCGTCCAATGTGCGGCATGATGTCATTTTTCGCGTTCTAAACGCACTACCCCCTCGACAAACGGTGCTGCTCGTGAACGATCACGATCCTAAACCGTTGTTTTACCAGTTGGATGCTGAACAACCTGGGCAGTATTTGCACGAAGCCGTCGATGCGCCAGCGCCAGACCGATTTCTGACGCTGATCACACGCAAGGCTTTATCGAGCGACATTTAGATTCGTTACGTCAATGGTTTCGACATACCGGGCGCGTAGATTCCAAAAGGCCATAGAATCGTATGTGTTCGTCCGAGTGTTTATCATTGGGATTCTGGATCGTGGTCATTTTAAGGTGATAGGAACCATCCCCAAACCAACCCGTTTTCCTGGTCGCAGATAGACCCTATACACGTTTCAATCCCGCTCGGTGGTGAGTTTACTATTGCGACAATCATGCTCGCTCCACGGCAGAAGTGCACCACCGGTGGTTGCGACAAGGCGGTCATTCTCGATTTATGACCCTGCTAGCCGGTCGAGGGTAGGATCAAATGAAGCCAAGCCGTCATCTCCCCCGTCGCCAAATCAGGGTATCTTTTAGATGCGTCTGATGGGCGATGCCTTGACGCAAAGAGCTTATAGCGGTAAGGCTGAATCATGGTCCTTTGCAACCATCTTGCTTAGGGTCGTTGGGCCCTTTAGATTCGGACGTGATGGACCTATCCTCCGGAAAGAAATAGAAACCCTACTCTATAGATGATAGGATGATAAGGAGGGATGAGCCATGATTAACCTAGGTGACGGAGTAATGGGGGTCTTAGTACTGTTTGTGTTTGGCGTGGGTCTACTTTTACCCCATCATCACCATTAATAGGTTGGCACGCGAAAAGGAGGGCTTCCGATGAATTGGACCGAATATCTGCGAAAAAAGACGGCGATCTTGTTTTCGGTCGACACCTGGCTTCCGATGGAGTTGCCCGAGTATGCCCAAGGCTTTATGTACACCCTCGGGTCCCTGACGGCCTCCAGTTTTGTGGTCTTGGTGCTCTCGGGAGTTATCATGGCCGCCAACGGCCCGCAATGGTGGACCCGGTCGGCTTTGGGGTTTTTTCTACGCGGCGTCCACTTTTGGGCGGTGCAAGCCTTCTTTTTCTTCATGATCCTCCATTTGTTGCGCGTGTTCTTTAGCGGCGCCTGGCGCGGCGGGCGCGAACGCACCTGGCTCCTGGGGGCGCTGTCCCTCTTTGTGGCGATTCCGACGGCGTTTACCGGCTATCTGATGCGGGGCGACTTTTATTCGCAGTGGAATGCCGTCCAAGCGAAAGATGGGCTGAACGCCTTAGGCCTCGGGTGGTTCAATGTCCTCAATGCCGGGCAGATGTATGGGCTCCATATTGTGGTACTGCCCCTAACCCTAATGGCCCTGATTGCACTCCATATCGCGCTCATCCGGATTAAAGGGGTGGTGCCGCCGTATCCCTCGGACGCCGAACGCCGGGCCCACGAAGCCACCGCCACCCAGGAGGGTTAGCCATGTATCATCCTAAGACGGATATCACGCATCAGTATCGGTATGTCCGCACCGACTTTATTAAGCACCTCTTTTCCACCACGGTGGTGATTTTAGTGGCGACCACGATTTTATCGCTCGTGTTCCATGAACCGGTGCGGCCGGCCATCACCATCCAACACGTGGCCACACAGAACCCGATTATGTTCGAGCAAGTCGCGGTGCGGGCCATGAATGGCCAAGGCCAAATAGCGAATTATGGTCCGCCCTACAACCACGGCACGGGGTCCGTGCAAGATGTGGTGCAAAAATGGGTGGGCGTGCTCCATCCTGTCAATACCAAAGAAGACTTTGTCTTGACTCCGCTCACGATGGCGGCGCATTTACGGCCCGGACTGACGACGGCACTGACCCGCTTTCGGGCGGCATCCGGGGCCCAGCAATTGGGCTGGGAAAATCGCTATCTGGCGGCGCTCCAGCACGCCCACGTCCAGCACGGGACCGTGACGGTCCCGGCGGGATCCTATGGGCCGATGCCAACCCTCATGACGGCGCTCTTACGACTGGGCCAGAGTGGGATGATGGCCGGAGCCCTCAATCGGACGACCGCGGACTACACCTTTAGTAGCCAAAATTCGCTCCTGTTCTTGCAGGGCCAACCGCTCCAAACCATCGCGGGCCGGTTGCAACTCCTCGGCACCCAATTTGGGATCATCCATGAAGAAAAGGTGCCGTATCCCGGCCCTTGGTGGATGACCATTGTCACCGTGATTTACCAGATCCCCTATATTGCCAATTCCCCGGCTGCCGATGCCTTGGCGCTCGGCTCGGGTATGATCCTCTTTCTCATCTTGGTGCTCGCACCGTGGTTGCCGGTGGTCAATCGGCTCCCCCGGTATTTGGGCCTCCATCGGCTGATCTGGAAACAGTACTATGCCGACCATCCGGATACGCCCACGACTCCTGAGGCGGGATCCTAATGATGCGTACGCCGCAGAACGGCCATCGACTGCGATTTTTTCTCGGGATCTGGACGGGGATCGGAGGGCTCGGGGAGATGAGCCATGGCCTCTTTCCGCTCGCGTGGGCCCCTTTGATGGGGGGAGTCGGACTCTTGGTGCTAGGGAGTATACTCGCGCTGGGAGTCTTAGTACCCCTGCGGAAGAGAACCCAACAGAAATAAGGCCATGGCAAAGGGCCCCATTTAAGTCCTATAATCCGCGATGCGATTTCTTCGCAGGGCCGTGTGATTATCGCGGATTGAGACTTGCGGTCGTGGCGAATAGATCCGGGTCCGCCGAGTCCCAATCCGCTTATTGTTATTCCGAGATCTCAGTTGCCAGAGCGGGTGCTATTGCTCAAACTAGAGACTCCTGGCCTGGTTTCGTCGTTCTCAGTGATGGCCCGTCTAATTCGGATAAATACAGGATCCTTTCCTCGATTCGAAGCGTCTTTTTGATTTTATCCGTGAGATTTTAATCACCAAGAGCCTGGAGCTCCAAAGTCTCGACACAATATGGGGAAAGGATCCGAAACCCCACGTTGCGATCTAATAAAACGGCGTTAGGCATCATCATCCAGCGTGGTGTCCGGGATATACTCATGGCGTTCGATGTGAGTACTCAACCTTTGATAATACCCCACCCCAATCATCAAAAATCCTGACACCACGATCAGGACAACAGGATAGGCTATCGCCTTGACATCGGTTTGTCCGGTGATAAATATGAAAGTCAAGCCTTGCAAACTGAGGGCAATGATAATAATGACCATAAATTTGGTCAAACTCTTACGTGCCTCCCGGGCTTGCCCTAACTCGCGAGTCCCGACCACCTCTTCTTCAAAGAGGTATTTTGCCACATCAAAAACCGCCATCGCGACCACAATAAGCCCTACGGCACGGAGTAAGTGAGTCTCAACTGAATGTTGTTGAAAAGCTTCTGCCACATTCCATAACCCTCGAACGACGAGGGCTATGGCGGCTAGTAGCAGGGATCCTGCCGCAATACTGTAAACCACGTTGGTGAAGTAACGAAAGCTCTTCATCATGGTGCCCCCTTCTCAGTATACCTGGATGGTGTCCTGAATCGTTCCCCACGTTCCCACTTCAAAAAGGGCCCAATGCCCCATGGGCAGTGGCCGATCGGGCCTTCTCGATAGGACATGAATACGCGTACAATGAACCGGACTGGATGAACGTCCTCTTCCCCTGCGAAAAACTACGATAAATCGAAAGCGAGACGGGAGAATGCGGGCAAAGGAGATACCAACAACATGGCATGCCACAGGGGACCTGGTTTACCGAAAAGCCCCGATGCAGGGCCGTTATGCAATCATCGGATCCGTTCATTAATGCGTGAGATCTATGCATTTGCGTCGGCTGATTTGCCTTGAGTCGCGATCGCGCACCAGATTTTTTGAGTGATGCCCTGTCCACAATGGACTACGGAGCCATGTTATGATGAGACGAGGCATCATTTTTCGAATGATGTTCTCCTCGTCAGATCATAACCAAAATCCAAAGATAAGCCAGGGACCTGCAATGCATAGCCAATCCACGAATTAGTCGCTAACCGGTGCAAGCCTATCGCGCTTCTCTCTGACGCGTTGGTATCCTCTAAACGGGTATACTTGCGTTGAGTCTTGGACTGATGTTAAATAACCGAGAGGGTATCATGAGAGGGAATAGGCAAACGCTACCCATTAGAGCATCCCAGATAAACCCCATACCATTATACGTCCGGGCACCTCGATGAAAGGCAAGTCCTGGCTCTCATTTGCGATCTGGTCGATGTCGCACGCGAGCAATGATG
>JAKADJ010000069.1 GCA_021820645.1 Bacillota bacterium | reverse complement strand
CCAATATGTCCTCTGTGACGATTATCCCTACTGTGCGTATGTCGACAATTTAGATCCCTGGATTCCGGTTGATCTCATTACGGAGGACTCATCGGGGTCCCCTGCCGCCTAATCAGATTGCTCTTGCAGCCACTCTTCCTTATACTGGGAGGTAGTTCTACGTGAAGGAGTGGCCGGTGCATGAAAAGTCGGGCGTTGTTGTGGCTAGAACGACATGGCGTACCTTATCAAGTCCTCGAATACGATGAGGTCGAAAAGTCCGCAGAGGAAGTCGCGACAAAATGTGGACTCCCTTTAGCCCGAGTCTTCAAGACCCTGTTAGTCCATGGTGAGAAGGGGTTTGCCATTGTTCTCATCCCAGGCGACTTGCAACTGAGTGAGAAAAAGTGTGCGACTGCCCTGACCTGTCGGACCGTGGAAATGGCGGATCCCGAAGATATTCACCGCATTACCGGGTATTTACGGGGATCGGTATCCCCGATCAACCCGCGTCGGCCCGTGCCTGTCTTGTGTCATGAAACCCTATTACAAGACGAATTTGCGGCGGTTTCCGCGGGCCAGCGAGGATTTGAGCTGTGGTTGAAAAGTCAGGACCTGGTCAACGTAACCCAAGCCACGGTGCTGGATTGTGCACGTTGAGAGCGGGCGCCACGATTCTCGTCACCCATTTTGATCCTTTTGGACACGATTCCCTCAATGTCTCCCAGGAAGTCGCCACCCGCCTATCCCCTGATCTTGACGTGGTCGTAAAACCCATCAAGACCAGCAAGCGGGACGTTGACGAACGCATTCCCCTTCTCCTCCACGAATTGAATCCCGATGCCGTACTCGCCATGGGACAAGCCGAGGGACGAACAACTCCCTCGCTCGAGTGGATTGGGGTCAATTTAATACATAGCTCGATGCCCGATAACCGGCAAGAGACGCATTATGCGGTCCCCATTATCCCCGGTGGACCCGCCGCCTACTTTGCGACCTTACCGTTGTTGCGCCTAGAACACACGCTGAAATCCCAAGGCCTCCCGATCGCCTTATCCTCATCGGCAGGACTCTATATGTGTAACCAGGCGCTCTATTTGTTTTCGCACCATGGATCTGGGATACCCGTGGGCTTTTTGCATTTACCCAGTTTGCCTGAGCAAACGGTACAGCAGCCGGAACGGCCTACCATGCCATTGGAACTTCAGCTGCGTATTGTCACCCAGATTTTGCAAGATATTAAAGAGTGGCTGGTAAGAGGCCAGCCTCGGTGGGAGGGACATCTATGATGAATGCAGAAGACGGGTATTATCGTTCGCCATCGATTGCGGGCGACACGGTTGCCTTTGTCTCCGAAGATGATGTGTGGCTGGTAGATCGTCGGGGCGGTATTGCTCGACGCTTAACGGCTGGCTGGGGGGCTGCGGTGCGCCCGTGGTTGTCACCAGACGGACGTTACCTGGCCTACACGGGTAAAGAAGAGGGCGATACCGAAATTTATATCATGCCGGGCGAAGGTGGGGAAGTACGCCGCTTAACGTATTGGGGGGCCAACTCCGTGGTGGCGGGTTATTCTCCCCAAGGACACGTCGTCGTGGCCAGTAATTACGGCACCCCATTTCGGCCGTGGTTTAATCTCTATACCATCGACCCGGAAGGTGGAGAACCTCAAAAACTTCCGTATGGTCCGGCTCAAAGCATCGGGTTTGGGGGTTCGGGAGGTGTTGTTCTCGGTCGCTACACGGCCGATCCTGCATTGTGGAAACGTTATCGCGGAGGTACAGCCGGACAACTCTGGATTGACGCCGATGGTTCCGGCAGGTTCACCCAATATGACGGCGTCCGCGGAAATTTCACGTCACCCATGTGGATTGGGCAGCGGATTTATTTTCTCAGCGATCATGAAGGCTATGGCAATCTGTATTCCATGACCCCCACAGGAACCGATCTTAGACGACACACCGATCACGATACCTATTATGCCCGAAACGCCAAAACCGATGGCACCCGCATCGTGTATCATGCCGGCGCCACTCTCTACGTCTTTGATCCCGCTTTGGGCGAGAATACCCATATTGCCGTGGATTACCGAAGCCAGCGTACGCAACGGGAACCCATTTACCCGCGTGCCGAACAATACGTGACCGAAGCCACCGCCAATGGCGACGGCAGCCGCATTGCTATCACAGCACGAGGCAAACTCTTTCAGATGGGCCCATGGCACGGTCCCGTGTACACCGTGGGGGCGACCGATGGGGTGCGTTATCGCTTGTCGCGGTGGCTCCCGGACGACAGCGGCATGGTCACCATCTCCGACGATGGCGGTGAAGAGGTTCTCGAAGTCCACTGCATCGATAGCACAGAACCTCCAGTTCGCTTTGTTGGACATGACTTGGGTCACGTCGAAACAATGGAAATATCGCCCGATGGTCAATTTGCCGCACTAACCAACGAACGGATGGAACTGTGGTTGGCAGATCTTAAAGCCTTGACCACCAAACTCGTGGATACGTCTTTGCAAGCACGCATCACCAGCCTTGACTGGTCTCCAGATAGCCGATGGATTGCCTATGATTTCCCACATACCGAACACACTAGTTCCATCAGGCTTTATAGCCTGTCGGAAAACCGTCATCTGGATGCCACGCGCCCGCAATTTGCAGACGGACACCCCTTCTTTGATCCCAAAGGCCGCTATCTCTATTTTCTGTCCTACCGGACCTTTGACCCGATTCCCGACACCTTGCGCTTTGACTACAACTTCACCAAAGGTGGTAAACCCTATTTAATCCCTTTACAGGCCGATCGGACCTCGCCGTTCTTGCTCGAGTCGAGTCCTTTGATCGAGTCGAAATCACCGAATCCCGACGAGGCCGATAACGGGCCCTTGGTGACAAAAATTGATACCGACGGCATTGAAGACCGCGTGTTAGCGTTTCCAGTAGAAGAGGGACAATATCGACAACTCGGCGCCTCCGCCACACACGTATTTTGGACCACCGTGGAGCCCGAGGGACGCCTTTCCAGAACCGGTATGGGACAAAGCGAAGAGGCTCGCGCCACGCTCCACGGATTTGACTGGAAGACCCGAAAAACTGAAACCATAGCCGACAAAGTCTACGGATTTCACCTCAATGACGACCGGACGCTGATGGTAATCGCCCAACGGCGAAAATTGCGCGTACTGAAGGCGGGCCAAAAAGTCGACCCCAAAGAAGTGAAGCCCGGGAAAGACAGTGGGTTGGTAGACCTTGATCGGATTGTGTTACGGGTCGATCGCGGCGCGGAATGGAATCAAATGCTCCGAGAAGCTTGGCGTCTCATGCGCAACAACTTCTGGACTCAAAACATGTCAGGGACCGACTGGAATGCCATCTACGATCGCTACCTGGCTCTTTTACCGCGCGTGGCCACCCGTGGCGAATTGTCGGATCTGATGTGGGAAATGCAAGGAGAATTAGGCACCTCGCACGCCTATGAAATGGGTGGCGATTATCGGTCCGAACCCAAACACCAGGTGGGATCACTCGCAGCGGATTTTCGGTGGGATGAAGAGTCCCACGGATACCGCATTACGCACATTGTGAAGGGCGACAGCTTTGAAGACCAAAGCCATTCCCCACTCCAGTCCCCAGGGATTAATGTGGTAGTAGGAGACGTCATTGTCGCCGTCAATGGGCATCCCGTGAGTCGTGAGATACCCCCGCAGCTATGGCTCGTGGATACGGCAGGAGAGGAAGTCGCGTTGACGATTTTGGCTTCAGGCGACCCCCATCTAAAGACACGAACCGTGGTGGTTAAGCCCCTCGACCAGGAACAAATCGCGCGTTACCGAGAATGGGTGGCAGAGAACCGTGCCTGGGTGCACCAAGCCACCGACAATCGGGTGGGCTATGTGCATATTCCCGACATGGGTGCCCGAGGATTCTCAGAGTTTTATCGGGCATATTTATCCGAAGTCCATCACGAGGCGCTCATCGTCGACATTCGATTCAATGGAGGTGGCCACGTATCCCCTTTGATTCTACAAACCTTGGGAAGAAAACGCATTGCGTACGACATTCCCCGCCATGGGCGCCCCTACCCCTATCCATCGGAGAGTGTGTTAGGCCCCATCGTAGCATTAACCAACCAGAATGCCGGTTCCGATGGCGACATCTTCAGTAAAGCGTTTCAGTTAATGAAGCTCGGCCCTTTACTGGGAACCCGTACCTGGGGTGGGGTCATCGGTATTGATGTGCGGTACGCCTTGGTCGATGGCTCGATGACCTCACAGCCCGAGTATTCCTACTGGTTCCAAGACGTAGGCTGGGGAGTTGAAAACTATGGTGTAGACCCAGACATCGTAGTCGAAAACACCCCCCAAGACTATGCCGCGGGCCACGATGTGCAGTTAGAACGCACCATTGAGGAAGTCCTCCAGTTATTGGAGCGTGACCCTGCCCGTTTGCCAGAGTTCGGAACCCGACCTCACTTGGCACCGGGAAAGCTTCCTCCTCGTTCTTAGCTTCCTCTACCTCCAAACGCGGGGACGGATGGATTTTTCGAGTCCTTCCCCGCGCATCTAAGATATCTTGGGGAAATAACCCATGCTAAAATAGGTCATCCTAGACGTAAAACTTGCGCCGTCTCGGCCCTTAGGAGGTCTTATGACACAATCACCAAAAGGTGTAGCAGGAGCACTACTTTTAGCATTGGGTCTGGCGGCCTGCGGCACCACAGCCACCCCCAAACCGCAGCCGGTTAACAAAAAGACCCCTTCCACTCCGAACGTGTCGATGAAGTACCCGTGGCGGAGTCACACTCATTCGTCGATTCTACCCGGAGACGTGTTGATTGCAGATTCGCTGAATAACCGGATTCTCATTGTCACGCCTGGAAAACGTATTGTCTGGCAATTTCCGTCTCCAGGCACGACCCCAAACCTGCCCTTTAAAATGCCGGATGACGCATTTTTTGGCCCGGGCTATGGACAACATTACAAGGAGATCATCACCAACGAAGAAACTAACGGTACGGTGGCGATTATTAGCATCAAGAAAAAGAAAGTGGTCTGGCAGTATGGTGTGCCGGGCGTTGAGGGGTCTGGCCCCGGAGAGTTGAATTACCCCGATGACGCAATCCTCCATAATAACGGCATCGTGACGACCGCCGATATTCGTAACCAGCGGATTCTCTTTATTAATCGCGCCACCAAGAAAATCGTCAAACAATATGGACAAACCGGCGTTTACAATCCGAACCCGCCCACTACCTATGGCGCGCCCAATGGCGACTTCCCGGGTCCGCATGGCGAGATGTTGGTGACGGAAATTTCCGGGAGCCATATCATTTTGCTTAATAAGGCCGGCCAAGTCATGTGGCAACTGACGTTGCCGCTGAATTATCCATCGGATGCCAATTTCACCCCCCATGGAAACATCATCGTGGTCTCTTACACCAATCCTGGGATGATCTTGAAGGTTGCCCCGGGACCCACTTTGCACATTCTCTGGAAGTACTATGTCACCTCGGGACCCGGCATGTTGCACAACCCCTCGCTGGCGGTTGAACTGTCGAACGGAAATATTCTTCTCAACGATGACTATAACGATCGGGTGATTGTTATCAATCCGAAAACCAACAAGATTGTATGGCAATACGGACATACTGGGGTGGCTGGGAGTGCCCCCGGATATCTCAGCCGGCCCGATGGACTCGACTTTTTGCCCATTGGCAAAGTCCCTGGGAAATAAGTGGCCGGGCCTGGCATAAACTCATACTAGAAGGTCTGGACGAGAGGGGGTAAGGCATGGCGACAGCAAATGAGTTCCTGCGTTCTTGGCGCTGGGGCACTGAATATTTTCGATCCGTTCGCCCACGGGTGATACAGTCACTCGCGGAGATCCGATCGTGGGCGGAAGAGATTCCCCATCCGGCCTTGCGTGAACAAGCGCTCGACTCCTTAACCCATAAACAGTTTCACTGCGAAGGGGGTGGAGTCTTTGGTGCACCTTCCCGAGACCCAAAAGGTCACGTCATGGAGTTCCTCATTCCCTACCAAACTCTTTGTGATTATCTGGATACGGTTACCGACCGCGGCCCATCGCAAGATCCCGAGAACCTTCGTCGGCTTCACCAGTCGCTTTTGGATGCCATAGCGATGGACACGCCAATAGGGGACTATTATGCCCTGCACCCGCATCAGGACGACGGCGGGTATATCCAAAGGCTCATACGCGCTTGTCATACGAGTCTTCACCAGTTCCCTGGTTATTCTGGCGTACAGGAGGCGATGGGTCGGCTAGCGGAACTTTACGTCGACCTCCAGGTATTCAAACATGGCCCCTTAGAGACCCGAGTCCCCGCATTAAGCGCATGGTTTCAACGAGAAGGCGGAGCCCAGTACGGCCTTCAGTGGTGGGAATTTGCTGCAGCAGCCGGCTCCACTCTGGGACTATTCGCCCTGCTAAATCTAGCAGCCACCGATGTACCGTCACCCTCCATAGTCCTCTTAGTGCAGAACCTCTACTTTCCATGGATTGGCTCTTTACACATTTTGCTGGATTACCTGATTGATCGTGAGGAAGATCTGTTAGGCGGAGATCTGAACTTCGTGGGTTACTATCAGGACTACGCCACCGCCGTTGACCGGATCCAATTCATCTATCGGACGGCTCAACACGAAGCCACACGCCTCCCGGACTCTGCCTTTCACCGGTATGTGACACGAGGATTGTTGGGGTTTTACTTATCCGATCGAAAAATTCGCCATCAGATCGACCGCCCGACCTGCGGTCTCTTAGCGAGCGGGGGAAGTATCAGCATCGGGGTATGGCTGGCGGCCCGAATGGGCCGCGCCCCTTAAACCTAGCCCACGTCCCATAAATGGGACCGGGACTCTTTGGTATCCGCCTGGGATGCGCGTGGTGGCCAAAATGCCGCCGTGACCGCAACCAGGACCGAGACCACCCAAAAAGCGGTCGGGAAATACCAAAACGTTGGAGACCCGAAGTATTCGAGTCCCATAGCGAGCACCAATACCGCTGCCGCGGCTTTCTGCCACCGAAACACTAAAACCATTGACACGATGGACATCAAGACGGCCCAGATCAGAGCTAATGACCGTATCGCCTCAGCCGTGGAGATACTCACTCCCACGGGATGAACACCGCGGAGTAAAATTTCTAAGATCGCTATCGCCGTCGCCGTCAATGTTCCAAATAGGCCGAACAAAAATGCTGCCAGTCGCATAGGACGATCCTCCTTGACTTACGTCTTCCCAGTGAATCCCTGTCACAAACTACCGCGCCCTCCTCACCTACCAGTATAACGCCAAAATCACTTTTAGGTTACCCGAGGCATTTGTCGCGATCGGACTCATCTATCCTATTCGATCCGTGGCCGCGTTTTTTGTCTTATGATGTCGTAGTTCCCATGAGAAAAGGATGAGAAATAGATTTTCGGCGAAACACGGCTTGGGCCACCCGCAATGTGTCATAAGAACAATGTCCCTCTAACGATTCGAATATAGGTCGCAACCGATCCGCGCCCCGTTGTTGAAATTCGGCCGCGATGGTCGCAAAGAGAGCATCGGGGAGGATTCGCAATACGTAGCTCCTCCAATCTTCGACATCCATACTCTCCACCCACTCCACTAAGTAACCGACCACCGTGCTATGAGAACGGGCCACTCGCCGTGTCACCTCGTCGATCGGCACCCCTTCCCGAAACATCGCGATGGCTAATGCTTTCGGTGTGACCAAAAGCTCAGCGGGATCGCCAGACGCGGTCTGACCCGAGGCAAATGGTCTCAGTAAGGCGAGGAGTTCCTCGCCGTAGCGAGCCAGTTTTACCGGACCAATGCCGGGACACAAGCGTAACGCGGGAAGGGTCTGAGGAACCGCCGTAGCCAACGACTGAATGGCCCGGTCATCGAGGACCCGATAGGGAGGAACGTCCAATTGGACCGCAATCTTCGCCCGCCAGTTCCGGAGTTCCGCAACTAACGACCAATCGGGGTTGGGCCCGACATCACTCGCGCCACCATCACAGATGTCACAACATCCTTCCCCTTTACTCGGGAGGTTTTGCCCAAAATATTGCCCAATCGTCCGGCGACGACACTCTGTTCCGAGCACATATCCTTTCATCAGTCGAAATTGCTCTTGACGATATCGATGACGTTGGTCCAGCCGATTCCAAATCGATTGGGCGGTAAGTTCATCCAAATCGGCGAGCCGAGTCAATGCCACGGTGCGTCCTAATCGGTCTCCCACCGTGACCATCTGCATCTCATGCAACGCGGCCATCACTAAAGAGGCCTGGAGATCGTCGTCTTCAAGTTCCCACCGCACCCGTCGATTGAGAGGCAGATGCTGCATCCCTGCTAAGATCCGCTCCACCTGCGTTAATTGAGGTTCACTCATTTCAATCCGAGTTTCCCGGTGTTCCAGGTCGCGATACCGAATATACATCTGGACATTGGCAGGCTCCCCGTCGCGTCCGCCCCGCCCTACTTCCTGATAATAGGCGGCCAACGACTCCGGTACCGTTACGTGAATGACCTGCCCTACATCATGCCGGTTAATGCCCATTCCAAAGGCCGTAGTCGCTACCACAACGGGCACACGTCCGGAGACGAAATCGTCTTGAACCCGAGTCCGCGTGGATTCCCCCAAGCCCGCGTGGTACACTGCGACCGCTTGAGGGAGGTCTTGTCCTAGCCATTCTCCCCATTCTTCCGCCTGTCTGCGGGTTCCCGCATAGACAATGACCGGCCGCGCCGTGGCCCGGATCATTGCGGTCACAAGTTTGCGTTGTTCGCGCGTCGACGGAGCCACCTGCACCCCAAAGTGCAGGTTCGGGCGATCCACGGAAAACTCATGTTGGATCAAGTGTTCCTCCGGTAAGGCCAACTGATAGACGATATCGCGGCGCACACGGGGCGATGCCGTCGCCGTCAAAGCCATCACCGGGGGGTTCCCGGCCCGGGTGCGAAATTCTCGGATACGACGATAATCAGGCCGGAAATCGTGGCCCCACTCGGAAATGCAGTGGGCTTCATCGACGACCAACAAGCTCGTTTTAATGCCCCGGTCCAAGGCCTTAAGCAGTTCGGGATGTTGCAATCGCTCGGGTGCTAAAAACAATAAGGGGACTCGGCCCAATTCCCAGTCCTGGATAATCTGCTGCTGTTCTGTGACCGTCAGTCGTCCAGTCAATGCGTTAGCACGAATGCCCCGCGCCGCCAGACTGTCTACTTGGTCTTTCATCAAGGCAATCAGGGGGGAAATCACGACCGTGGGATGCGGCAAAAGCAAACTCGGCAGTTGATAGCAGAGAGATTTTCCAGAACCGGTCGGTAACACCGCCACTTGAGATTCGCCCGCGAGTGCCCGAAACACAATTTCCTCTTGAAGCGGGCGAAAACTCCTCAGACCAAACCGTTCGGTCAAAATACTATGCACTGCAGAAATCCCTAGCGCATGCCGATTAGGCATCGGGTTGATCCCTCAGGAACGTCAGCCGGTCCTCAAAGGCTTTCCAGTGCGATTCGTGCCGAGCCGCGAGGAAGCTCTCAACACTCTGATCAAATGT
>JAKADJ010000068.1 GCA_021820645.1 Bacillota bacterium | reverse complement strand
ATCACCGCACCGCGCGAAGTATAGGGATGGGCACCTCGTCCAGCAAATCGCGGGACCGTGTGGTAGGACACCCCGAAGATCATCATTGAGACAAATCCAATGAGTGTCAGATGCACGTGCACCAACACCCATGCCTGCGTGATATGCCACCCCGGGAAGAAGCCGGCCCAGTGTAATCCGAACAACATGCCGAGCGTTGTCCCCAAAAACAAATACACCAAGGACATTTTCAGGTACCACTGGACGATAGGACTCATCTGCACGGATAGGCCCCCTCTTTAGCGAGAATCGTCCGAGGATAGGCTTATAATGACCGCGAGCACAACAAACCGTTCATGGTCCGCCTTCATGCCGTGAGTTACCAAAGGATCCACCAGCACCATGTCCCCTAACTTGGCCATCGATACCGTTTCGCCAACGCTGATCTGGCCTTGACCTTCTATGACCGACAATAGTACGCGCGCAGGCGCCTGGTGCCCTTCGACGCGTTGCCCAGGTTCTAAAGAAAAGACAGCGACACGCCCTTCCGGAAAGTCGGCCACTAATTCCGTGTGGTGGCGATCCGGCCTAAACCGGGTGTAATCCGACAGATGCAAGAGCATATCCTTCTACCTCCTCTTGATGGCCGACCTACCTATTTAGCCAGACTTGATTCAAGCGCATTCAACTGACTGAGTGCTTGGGTCAGGTCGATACCCAGAGCGTCAGCATTCTGCTGCAATGTTTGATGGCCACCACAGCAGGTGTCGAATCCAAAATCATTGAGCAGTCGACTGTATTCAGGTCCCAGTCGAATCACACTGTCTAAGGTGTGCGTCGAACGAATCATGACATTCCCCCCTATTTTCCGCCAAGATTTTCGAATCCCGCCTCCCTAGTGTCGTCGGGTTACGCTCTGGGGTCTGTGACGGTTGTCACACCAACCCACCTCTGATAGATAAGCCGCGCATTCGCCGCGATCGGTCACTACGCGTGGCGCCAGGCACCATCAGGAACTGCAGGGCGGAACCCGGGGTCGGGTATATGGGTGCAAAACGGATCGCTTTCCAAATAATCGCCTGTCACCGCATGGCCGCGCGAGAGCCAGCACAGATGCGATCGAATTCACAGTACCCGCATTTCCCTTTAAAGCGATCGGGGTTAGGTAGCGCTTGCAGAACCGGGTTGTTCCGGTAGCGTCGTACGCACGTTGCCAACAGGCTCCGGAAGAAATCCCCTGAGATGGACATCGCCGCTGTGCGAGATAAACACGAACCCGTTGCCGTCCCAGACCGGCATCTGTGTTTGGTTGCCGGACCTTGGGGATACCCCGCCAAGCACTCTTGGTCAAGAGTCGCTTTGGGCAAGTGCATCATCCACGGGATTTCCTCCAACCCTCGGGTTTACGTCGCGTCTAGAGTTTGTTGGGTAGTAGTAAGGCGGGATAATCGTATGACCAGCACCAGGATATCTCAGATGAGCATATTAAACGGGGGATTATGTTTTTTTAGGCGTTCATCAGCGATTTGACTCAGTCGCGATGATGGCCAAACTTCATCGTCTTCACCAGATATCATGAGCACCGGCCCTAGAATGCGCTCGACAGGAATGTTGCAGCGTCCTCCGATGAAATCTCAGACCTCAGATAGGGGATTAGCTCTTACGATGACCGTAACGTCCGGGTCGAGTCCTTGTATATTACGATGTGTAAACGTTCGTCCATTCACCTCGTGCTTTGATGGATTACGATCGTAACAGCGTTGGCCCTTGAAACTCCGCCTCGCGTGTGAAGCCCCTGTCTCACACAAGACACTTCCGAGAGGAGCCTTATTGTACTAGCCCATAAGGACAGCAAATTGCTCAGCGCCCCATTGCATGTATATACAGAGCGAATCCCAAAGTATGATGTATGTTCGTTCCACGTAAAGGAAAGGAGCGAGCCTTACAACTCACTCCTGAACCGTGATTAGACATTCCGTAGAAGCATGCGAACTTGTCCAACATCCTTAAATCCTAACTTACGGTAGACACCATACCCAGAAGGTGAAGACATAAGGACAGCCAAGTCATTTCCCTGTTCGTAAGCTTTTTGGAGCGGTAGCCTCGTCATCTCACGACCGATCCCACGACCGCGTTGTGTTTCTATGGTTCCAACGTTATATATTCCCGCAACGCCATTCGAACAGTATACGGACGCCACAGCAATCGGCTCTTCGTTCATATAACCTATGTATCCGTGAATAGACTTGTCTGGTCCTTGCATCGTTTGATGAAACATGGGAAGAAAACGCTCCGCTAGAATAGGGGGAACGCCAAAACATGTCTGTCGAAGTTTACTGAAAATATCCACTTTATCAGGTGAATCCACAGGTACAATGGTCAAGTCAGGGATTGAAGCTCCGGCTTTAGGTAGGTCTTTTAGTCGCATCGCCATTCCGGGTGATGCATCTTGTTCCTCAAATTGATTCGCAATAAGGATTTCCGAAAGATTAGACGGCTCATCATCAGGAAACACGTACCAGAGTATAGGAAGACGATGTTGATGGTATTGTTCCATTAATGATAAAACCTCTTGGTCAAAGTCTTTGCTCCACCGTCTCGTCCCTAGGACTAGGTTTGCAAATGGCAACGGGATGTCCTCAGTCATCACCCACTCCATATTTCCACCGTTATCACGCTTTGCACCAGCATGTGTCCAAACGAATTTCATGTAGGTTGCAATATTGGAATGGAGCATATCCATTCTTAAGGCTTCCATAGTCACAAACCTCTCTCCTTATGGGTGCTTCAGATATAGAACCAGTCGTACGCTCGTTAAAGAAAACCTGTAACTGCTTTCACCCAAGTCAACCTACTGAAGTTTTGAATAGACAAACGATTTGAATCCCTGCTTTGTGAAATTCATCCTTTGATTCAGAGTCTAGTCCGACGACTCCAACACCTGTCTTTGATTAACCAACCCTCTGAACGTAGACTACGGAGGATTGGGAATACGTGCCGGCGATCCATACACTCATAATGAGGCAGCGATATTCAGGCATGAGAGTAGCGTCATTTCTTCAATAACATCGCCTCATCCAACCACATTGTTAATGGTACAAATGGTTTTAACTCGATACGTTCATAGATACCGTACCCCTTTGTGCGGCATGTAGCAACCAAGGAGACTCTCACATGGAAGACGGTGGCTTTCTATCCTCGTTCACCGGGTGTTCCATGACGACAACACGCACGCCAAAGGCGTGCAGGTACCTTTCCCGATCAGTAACCCCCAAGCGCGCCAATCGATCCTTGGACTGCACCGCCACGATGCCCGCTTGGTGTTGCTGAGCCAGATCCAGCAACCGATGGACACCCCGCCGATGTTCATTCAAGCCGCTCGCGACATCGGTAAGAGCAGCCACCACAGTCCATCGCTGCTCCGCAGCCCGAGTTGACGATCGAAGTTCCCCGCGTCTTGTTGTGTTGGGGTCGAGGCTCGGGCATAGAGGAGACCACGAGTATGCCTAGCAACATCAGGCGCATCCTCGTGCATCAGGGTGCGTCAGTCCGCGACCCGATAGCGGTACGCACCGGAATCAGACGCCCTTCGCGTTCCCACTTTCGGAGTCCGTCGATGCTCATGCCGAGCATCTTGGCCGCCTTGCCGATGCTGACAAACGGCTCATCCATAATACAATCACCTCATGATATTATGAGATATGATGAGAGATCATCAGGGATTGACAGCAAGCAGCTTAAACCTCCATCTTACGGCTTCCGGCCGGCATGTGCGACGTGACGCTGTGCCTCGACAATCAATTCGTCTAGAATACGGCTTACGCGAAGAACATCAGCATGCGTTAAACTACCACGCTGTTTGACCAAGGTAACCAATCGCCTCCGCCAGTACTCTAAATCACTCAGCCCGCTATTGATACACTCTGCCATACCCATCCCCCTTTATGCTAGCCTCCTACGAGGGATAGGACCGATATTGTTCGCGATCACGATACTGGATGGGAGCCCGGCGCAGGTGAGCCAGTGGCAGGCTAAAGACGTGGACCAAGCGGGTAAAGGGCCAAATCGCGAACAAGAGAAACGCCAGGATAATATGCACCTGGAAGATAACGGGAACGTGTGTCATGAGTGTCGCATTGGGATGGAAGACAAATAAACCCCGCACCCACGGCCCGACAGTTGCCCGATATTCGTAAGGACCTACAATATTGTTCCGGACAATGGTCAGATAATTGCCGGTCGTGACCACCACAAACAGTAGACTCAGGGACACCAGGTCCGAGACACTGGAGTTTCGGCGCACACGGATGTTGCCCAAGCGCCTAAGTAGTAGAATGACGAGTCCGACCCATGTCATGAGGCCTGCAATAGCCCCTAAAATATCCGCATTTTCATGGTAGAAGTGGGCCGAGATTCCCATCGTTTGGTAGGCACTCATGGGAACTAAAAGTCCCATCACATGGCCAACGATGACCAATAAAATGCCCCAATGAAAGAGTTGACTTCCCCATCTCAACCAGCGTTTTTCTAAAAGCTCACTGGACCGGGATCCCCAGCTCATGGGATTATGGGCATACCGATAGACACTGCCAAGGATCATGGCCACCAACGCCAGATACGGATAGATAATCCACCAAAATTGCGTCATTGCGTGCTCCTTCCTAAGAATCTCACTGGTATTCGATCGGATACGGCAGGTCGATCAAGTCCGGATGCTCTTCAACGATTGGCGATGCTCCTATTGGCGTCCCTAATACCCGATTCAAGATGCTAAATAGCGGTCGATAAGGGTGAGCCGAATCGAGATGCTGAGCGACGTTGTAACCTACCTTGGCAACCCGCTCCAGTACCGAGGGGGGGACCAATTCCGGTCGGAGCGCGATAAGTTCCAAAAGTACCGGTAAATAATCCGCGAGTTGGTCGTCAGGCACCTCGAAACCCGCTTCGTGATAGAGATTGGTCAATTCAATCAAGGCCTCGCCGCGGTTGCGAGAGTCGCCAAGCTCATGGGCGGTGACGTATAGTCCTGCTTTAGGATTAAAATCGAAGGTCTCAACATACAGTTTCTCCAAAGTCACGCGATCCTGACCTTCTAGGCGGTGCATGATCTGGCCGAGTTCGGGATCCACTTCCTCCGCCACCTCCACCCATTCCGAAAGCCGTAATCCAAAACCCTCGGAACCTGGGTAGTCGAGTAGCCCGGCCAAAAGCTTCAGTACCACCTGCGTCTCCTCTGTCATCGAATGCCCTCCCTACTTCACGCGGTCCGTCAACTGAATCAGCCGCTCAGGTGTCACAACACCTTCAGGTGGCGCTAACTCTTCTAAACTGCAGGATCCTTGCTCGTACTCTAAATTCGCGTTCCGGTTGCGGTTCCCGGCGGGAATCACATAGCGTTCGTCGTATTTTGCAACGGCCAGAAGTCGTGCCATCGCTTCCACTTCGGAAAGCGAGAGATTCGCCTCCTTCAACAATTGACTCGTTGCCAAGGGAGAACCTGATATCCCCACGTTCTTTTCTCGCATGACCGCGCGCATCGCCGTCAGTCTGAGCAACGATCGGCGCACCGGGCCGATGTCCCCCGCAGAGAGAATGGACGCCAGGTATTCCATAGGAATACGCATGCTATCGACGGCCGTCAGATAGGCATCGGTAGCCATGTCGGCCTCGTTAGCCAAGTGGTTCATCATCGGGCTTAAGGGCGGCACATACCACATCATGGGCATGGTTCGATACTCAGGGTGAAGGGGTAGGGCAATCTTCCAGTCCACTGCCATTTTATAGACCGGGGAATTTTGAGCGCCCTCAATCCATGCCTCTGGAATGCCTTGGAGTCGGGCAGTCTGAATAACCTCCGGATCATGGGGGTCAAGGAAAACTTTCAGTTGAGCTTCATAGACCTCTTGCGGGTTCTCTACCGACGCCGCTTCCATGACCCGATCGGCATCGTACAAGACGGGCCCAAGATACCGTATACGACCGACGCACGTTTCGGAGCAGACGGTCGGTAATCCGGCTTCGATGCGGGGATAGCAGAAAGTACACTTTTCGGCCTTGTGGGTGTTCCAGTTAAAATAAACCTTCTTGTATGGACAGGCACTCACGCAAAATCGCCATCCGCGGCACGCATCCTGGTCGACCAACACGATTCCATCTTCCTCGCGCTTATACATTGCACCGGATGGACACGCTGCTACACAAGCAGGATTGAGGCAGTGATTGCAAATTCTTGGTAGATACATCATAAACGCCTTTTCATATTCCATCGCCACGTGTTCCGTGAGACCTTTAAGGTTCGGATCGCGCGGGGCGATTTCTGGCCCCCCTGCCAGATCGTCGTCCCAATTGGGGCCCCATTCGGGTTTTTCCATGACTTGTCCGGTAATGAGCGAATGCGGACGTGCTATCGGTTGATGTTGACGGCGCGGGCTGTCTACCAGCGTCTGGTAATCGTACGTCCAGGGCTCGTAATAATCGTCAATTGTTGGGAGATCCGGATTATAGAAAATGTGTGCCAACTTGGACAGCGGACCGCCAGACCGGAGCTTCAACTTCCCCTCCGACATCACCCAACCGCCTCGGTAACGGTCCTGATTTTCCCATTCCTGGGGATACCCTGGACCGGGGCGCGTTTCCACATTGTTGAACCACATATACTCCGCACCCGGGCGATTGGTCCAGGTGTTTTTGCATGTCACACTGCAAGTATGGCAGCCAATGCATTTGTCGAGGTTCATCACCATCGCGATTTGCGCTTTAATCCTCAAGCCAGTCGACCTCCTTCAACGGACGAATCCATGCTAAGACATCCCGTTGGTGCCCGGTTGGGCCATAGTAGTTCATGCTATAGCTTAGTTGTCCATAGCCGCCAATCATGTGCGTACCCTTCGGGATAATGCGCGTGACGCTGTTGTGGGTGCCTCCACGGTCGCCCGTCACGAGACTTTTCGGAACCCCAATCGTCCGATCCTGCGCGTGATACATCATCGCCACACCTTGAGGCAGCCGATGCGAAATGACGGCTCGGGCCACAATAGCGCCGTTGCGGTTGAACACTTCAATCCAGTCGTTGTCCTTAATGCCGATGTGCTCCGCGTCTTCGACGCTCATCCAGACTGTTTGGCCCCCTCGAAAAAGCGTCAACATCCGCGGATTGTCCGAATAGGTGGAGTGAATTCCCCATTTCTGGTGAGGAGTTAGATACCGGACAGTCACGGCCTGGGAAACGTCTGCCTGAGCATCCGGACGGTCCCCCAAAGCAAACGGCGGAGCGTCATGAGGCGCACGGTAGATGGGCAACCCTTCACCATAATCCAACATGACTTCGTGGTCCAAATAGAAGTGTTGCCGCCCGGTCATGGTTCTCCACGGAATTTTGTAATCGACATTAGCCGTAAACGGGGAGTAGCGCCGTCCTTCGCCTTCGAGCCCCGACCATATAGGGGCTGGAAGCGCAAGACGCGGTTGGACGGTCAGGTCCTCAAAACGATAGGCCGTATCCTCACGCCCGTGAATGGCGCCCATTAAGGGCATGCCGGTCGTTTTCTCCAACGCCTGCCATTCCTCGACAGCTCGATGTCCATTGGTTGGGCCTGATAGTGTGAGGATAGCTTCGGCCGCCTGCTTTCCCGTCCATAATGACGGCCGACCCACCCCTGGGCCCGGCCGATCGGATCGCCCGACCCGCTCGGCCAATTCTTTAACGGCCGCGTGTCCGTCGATGCGGATACCTTTTGTGACCAAGGACTCATCGGCCAGGGGACCTAAGGTTGTCATTTGATCGACCAAGTGGGCATAGTCCCGCCGCACCATTACGAGGTTCGGCAACGTTTTTCCTACCACAGGTTCGCATTGGCTCTGCCGCCAGTCGCGTACTTTTCCTCCTGGCTGTGCAATCTCCCCAGGCGAATCGTGCTGGAGCGGTACCATGACCAGGTCATCTACGAACGGCATATACTCGCCAGCCATTCGCGAAAAAGCCTCCGCCAGCGTCCGGAAGGTGTCCCAATCGCTTTTCGACTCAAACAGCGGGGCGACGGCGGGGTTAAAGGGGTGTACAAACGGATGCATATCCGTGCTGCTTAAGTCGTGCTTTTCGTACCAGGTTGCCGCCGGCAAGACAATGTCGGCATACAACCCACTCGAGGTCATACGGAAATCCACATCCACGAGAAGATCGACTTTCCCCTCGGGGATTTCGTCAGTCATTCGGACGCTTTCGGGGCGCCAAGATTCTTTAGGATTCCCCAGCACGTGCCCCGAGGTCCCCAGCATATGCTTCAAAAAATACTCGTGCCCTTTGCCACTTGCGCCCAAAAGATTCGATCGCCACACGAAGAAGACTCGCGGAAAATTCCGAGGATCGTCGGGATTTTCGACTGCCCATTCCAACTCTCCCTTGACCAACTTATCAGCGGCGTATTGAATAACCTCCGTAGCGTTGCTGGCCCCCGCCTCCTTCGCCGCTTCGACCACATCCAGGGAATTTTGAGTCCACTGAGGATAGGAGGGCAACCATCCTAACCGTGAGGCGAGAGCAGCCATGTCTGCTGGGTGCTTATCACGAAACTCGCCGGCGGTGGGAATTCCCGAAAGAGACGTTGCCGGTTCCTCATAGCGAAACTGATCGGTTGCAAAGTAGAAGAACGCCGTGCCCGCATGTTGGCGCGGTGGGCGAACCCAATCCGAGGCGAAGGCCAGGGTGCTCCAACCTTCCAGCGGTCGCACCTTTTCTTGGCCCACATAATGCGCCCAACCACCGCCGTTCACGCCTTGGCTACCTGTTAGCAGGACAAGATTAATGATTGTCCGGTAGATGAGATCACTGTGGTACCAGTGATTGGTTCCAGCACCTAAAGCGATCATGGACCGCCCATGAGTTTTCGCGGCATTTTCGGCAAACTCCCGAGCAACCCGAATAGCCAAATGACGGTCAACTCCAGTAATGGACTCCTGCCACGCCGGTGTATAAGCACGGGGATCGTCGTAATCGTGCGGATAATCACCCGAAAGACCGCGTGACACGCCTACATGCCCCATCATCAACTCGTAGACCGTCGTCACCCACACCTCTTCCCCGAACGGATTGGTGATGCGACGGGCTGGAACCCCCCTCACAAACGGCTTCCCTGTACCAGGCTCCAAATTAGGAAACGATAAGGGTAACACCTCATCCGCCGCGTTAATAAAGCTCAACCGCGGAGCGAGAGGCTGACCAGTTGGGTTTTCCATTTTCAAGTTCCACTTTTGTTGGCCATCCCACCGATATCCCAGTGTACCGTTAGGAATGTCGGGCGCATCCGTTCGTTCATCCCAGATCACCGTCTTCCACTCCGCTTCAGTCACATCCATGCCAAGATCCTGGGCATTCAGAAAACGGTCGGCCGTAAACCCTTCACCCTCCTTTTTAATGGTGACTAGAAACGGTAAGTCGGTATAGGTCTTCGCATAGTCGATAAAGTAGGGAGTGGGATGGTCAACGTAAAACTCCTTTAAGATGACGTGCGTCATCGCCATCGCTAATGCGGCGTCCGTCCCTGCCTTGCACGGGAGCCAAAGGTCAGCAAATTTCACGTACTCCGCATAATCGGGACTCACGCCCACCACTTTGGTGCCGTTATACCGCGA
>JAKADJ010000067.1 GCA_021820645.1 Bacillota bacterium | reverse complement strand
AACCGTCCTAAGAAGGGGTTTCCGACTCCACTCACCTCCCTATTAGGGGGGAAGTTATCGGAGATTTCCTGGGATACCTTGGTCGGCGAGCGTGCGACGAACCGGCATTGGTTTCAAAAAGCTTATGTGGAAGAACTCCTCAGCCGAGTCGGTCCCGACCACCCGAATGCGGCACGTCAGGTGTACTCCCTATTGATGCTGGAATTGTGGATGCAAGAATTAGTCGAAGCCGGTCCCTCACAAGTGCGCCAACGGCAAGGCCAATATTATGGGTCTCCCACCTCGCCCATTTGATCCGCCGCCAACAACGCGTTGCGCCAAAGCAACGGGGATGGTAACTGCCCGTGCATCGGAAAGCCTAAGGCGCCTTTGGCCTGGCGTATGATCAGGCCGACTTTCTCTTCTGCCGCGTGTAGTCGATAGACAAAGTAATCACAGTATTCCGGATCGCATTGTAAAAAGGCTGTTTCGGCTTGTTGCCATTCCAAAACGGCTTGTCTTAAGGCTTCTCGATAATTGTTCATGTGTATCGCCCCCCTATTATAGGAATATGCGAGAGACGCACCGTGTAGACTAACATTTTGCCGGGACTTCAGGTAGTCTATCAGTGACAAGATAAGGGAAGGGGCCCGGGACTCGCATGATGGTTCCGGGGCGCGAAAGGGGGACGAACCCGATGACAGTGGTGGAGGCCATGAAAAATGAACACGGCTCCATGCTAAGAGAACTCAACCAGGCGGGGCCCACGGCATCGATGGACGTTAACGAGGCATTTTTAGGGCACCTCACGGATCATTTTGCTCAAGAGGAACGGGAACTCTACCCTATGGCTCAGGCCGCTGGATGGACCGGGGGCAGCGCGGTCACCGAACTTAGGTATCAACATCAAACTTTGCGCCAGAATTTTAAGGAATCGGTGCAAAACCGAGAATCCTGGGAGCGGTTCGGCCAACAGGTCCGCGAGCACTTTTCCGCGGAAGAGCTACTGGTATTCCCCTTGGTGGAAGGCCAGGGCTAGGTCAAGCGCGTGAAGGGGGGGCAAGACCGAGCAAAAAACCGGGGCTGAACCATGGCGCCCGGTTCTTTGCTGGGTGGGGATATGCGGGTTATTCGGCATTCCAGACGAATTGTGACACGGTGTCTAAGGTCTGAATGCCATACGCCTCCGACGGGTTATTGTGGGACAGAATGGCCACCACATAGTTCCGCCCGCCACCGACGACGTGCCCAATGCTATTGATTTCCCAACCGGCGGCGCCAATGGGTAACCATCCATTTTTAAGCGCCACAGTGCTTCCCTGGATGGGGCCCGTCGACACTCCCCAGGCTTCCCAGCCAATCACGTGTTGCATCAGGTTCAAGGCATATGTCTGTGACCCGGCGGTCAAGACATTATTGGGATAACTTAATAGTTTAAGTAAAGCCACCTGGTCGGCTGCGGTGGTCTCGGTCAGGCCCCAATAACCTCCTTTGCCAGGAACAGTAGCCGTCATCCCCGCCGCCTGGAGAAAGGCTTCAATCCCTGCCGAACGCCCTGCGGCATCCCACAAGGACGTCGCCGCCGAATTGCTACTATCTTCGATCATCGGAATCATAAGAGACTGTTCCTGGGTCGTCAAGGGTCTTCCCGACTTCTGGGATTGCCAGAGCAGCGTCGACATAATCGTGGCTTTGACAATACTGGCGGTATCGAAGCTCAACCCAGGGTTATACGTATAGGTAGCCCCCGTGTTGGCATTATAGACCGCTACCGAGACGACGGACTGTCTAGTCGCCAGATATTGCGTAAAGGCACTTCCAAAGGGATTTCCGACTCCGACCGGGAATGTTAGGGATGGTGCTGTTAGGTCCTTTGCGGCTTCATTAAGTAGTTGGATGATAGCGGAATGCTCGGTAATTTGGGTGAACAGTCCACGATGAAGATAAGAGGTTGCCGCGGTGACAGCGGCTTGGGCTTGGCCATAGCCTGACCATTGGCTGGTCGCATGACTTAATTGGGCTTTCAGGCCGGATAAGGCCGTTACCACGTCTTGAGGCTGATTACTTTCGAGCCCGTCGCTGACTTGGCCTAATATCTGCAACAGTTGAGCCGTGGTGGGGGGCTGGAGTCCTTGGAGCGCTTCTGTAAGAGTATTCATCATGGTGTGGTACCCCGAAAGTTCGTGTGGCGGGGACGTCGCCAAATAAGTGTTAGCTTGGGACAGGGCATCTTTAGCGGTCGTGACCCCTTGCCAATAGGCACCGGCACTATTGAGGTGTGTTTGTAACGACTCAACATCTTGGAGAACATTACGGGGCTCATTATTCGTCAAACCACCTCCGACTGAGGAAAGCTGATGAAGGGTTGCTTCCCAGGTTTGGTACTGGGACTGCCAGGTTTTAATTTTAGCGGTCAGTTGGGAGGGCGTGGTGGCTGTCGTTACTTCTTGGTGGACTTGTGGAGCACTGAGTGTTGCGAACTTGCCTTCTATGGTGACCACACGGTTACCCCACGTCAGGGCGAGTTGACGTTCATTGTGCATATCCTGACCCAGCAGATGAGCGCTGGAACTCTGAAGGGTAGAAAGTTTAGCCGGTACACCCGATAGAGCCCCAAAATAGGTGGCGGGTAATAGTAAGACATGCGCACTTTGGATGCGCGATAGGTCTTGACGCAGCGTACGCAGGACGGTCGGAGCCACACCTAAACTTTGATCTCGGGATAACCGCGCCTGGATTTGGGTCTCTGCGGTTAAGGCTTGTGCGGCATTTTGGTGCATCCAGAGGCCGAGGCTGCCTCCTAGTACCGAGACTCCTAACACCGAGGCGGTGACGGGCCAAGGCCAAGCCGTTTTCTTTTTCGAGCGCACCGAAACCTTGGGTTCTGGGATGCGTGGACTAATCATAGGGTATCGCCTCCTGCTGTTCTTACCTCTATAACGTCAGGAATCCCACGGAGGTTACAGCAAACGGCATAAATGACAAAAATTGGGACAAGCGTGCAGAAACGACTCGACATTGGAGACTGACGTTGACCCCTATCGTTACTGACGTAACGTTAATCGAGGAGAAAAGGTGACCACCGACGGGAATGTGATGGGATGTCCCGTGCGATCGACAGGATTTGCGTGGGTGCCCGCGTGGTGAGATAGAGATGGTAAAGCCGGTTAGTACCCGTTAGAATGAGAAAGAAGCGGCACTGGTCACGATAGAGGGGATGGTGTCAACATGAAGTTTTCAGCCCACATCAAATCCTAAGGGGCCACAACGGATGTGGACGGCCCCTTTTTGTGGGGTGATAATTTGTTGCGATTATCGAATATAACCAAACAGATCGACGGCGTGAACTTGTATCAGAAGGTTTCTCTGACTGCGGAAGCTGGAGAACCGATTGCCCTTATCGGCGCCAACGGCACCGGTAAGACTACTCTGCTAAAAATCCTCGCCGGGGCATTGCGTCCCGACCAGGGATCGATCCGGAACCCTTTCGGCGATCCGGCATGGTACCACGACCCCGATCCAGGACTCACTGGCTCGTGGGGACAACGAGCCTGGATGACCCTTGAGGCATGCCTCAGAACCGACCCCCGATTCATCTTGCTGGACGAACCGACTCGACATTTGGATGACACCCATCAAGAAGCGCTAGCCCGATGGCTGTTGCGATTAAGCCATAGCCTACAAATCATTGTCAGCCACGACCTGGCGTTTTTAAACCAGGTGGCTACACGCACTTGGTGGATCCGCAATCACGTCATTGAAGACTTTGGCGGCCCTCCAGAATTTGCGCTTCAGATGGTGGAACAGCAAGAACAGGCCTATCGACGCGCCTTTGAGGCCCAAGAACGGGAGACCAGAAGGCTATTTACAGACATTCAAGCGACTAAAGAGCAGGCGAGGCGGACCGAATCTGGGACTATCGACAGTGGTCAACGGCGTCTGGCAAAAAAGGTTGCCAAAAAAGCTAAGAGTCGGGAGATGCGTTTGACGCATCGCATGGAATCTGAGGAGTACCTAAAAGCGCCCTTAGATGCCCATTCGCTACGCTTTACTTGGGACCATATAGAAGTCGTGCCCCGGGTGGTGTGGCGGGTAGAGGATGGGGAGGTGGGGTGGACGCATCCGCTGCTTCGCCATCTCTGGTTGACCCTTAAGGGCGGTGATCGTGTTCGGGTAACGGGACCTAATGGAAGCGGCAAGACGTCTTTACTCGGCGCCATGTGTGGAAATGTTGGACGCCGCGCCGGGTATTTTCACGGGCCACTCGGGACCATAGGCCGACTTTATCAAGTGGTAGATGCTGAAACGACGGATGTCTTGACCTATTTTAGACGAGGCATCCGGCTTCCGATGGGGCGCGACCGCGCCTGGCTGCAAGCCTATGGTTTTAGTGCGAAACACTTGTCCCAACAGGTATC
Source organism: Bacillota bacterium (assembly GCA_021820645.1). Next base: position 5,237 of record JAKADJ010000067.1, on the reverse strand, counting down.
TGAGTTAAGCGATGGGGAACGCATGCGGTTAAACCTCTCGCGCCTCACCGCGACGGGGGTACCCACGCTCATTCTGGATGAACCGGAACATCATCTTGATGAGGATAGTTTAGAGGCCATTTGCCGCGGGCTTAGGCGATATCCCGGAACGTTGGTGGTGGTATCTCACCACGAGACGCTATGTAATAGTTTAGGTCTTAGCATTCGATGGCACGTGGATCAGGGCACCGTGGCGGTTACCTCGGTACCCTAAATCGGGGTGACTAGGGCTTTATATAGGCGAATCCGGCCTGTTGCTGCGTCACTAATCGTCCCATGGCCGACGGCACGACCATGGCGTGCGGCAGCAAGTCGGACTCGTCAATATGTTTGGCCCGCATGGTATTGTGACACACGGAGACCTGGAGCCCCTGCTCTTGAAGGTTTTGAACCTCTTCTAGGTAGGGATTGCTTTTCATGAGAGCTATGGAGATAGCATCTCCTTGAACGACGAGTTCGACGGGAAGATCGGGCATTTCACGGATTAAATTCTTTACGTTACGCAACACGGCCCCCTGTTTGGCGGAGCTCGATTCATTAATGTGAACTACAACACCCGGAGATGGCATGAGAGACCTCCTCGTAAGGAATCCAATGGATCGGCTTCATATTACTCAGAGCAATTATACCGTGCAAGTAGACCATAACTCAAAAACAGTCTCCCCAAGAGGCCTCTGGTGGCTGTTCCCGGCGTCAATTGGCACCCCCCCTATCGGTGTTGGATAGAATTGGGTAAAATGGAGAGGATAGCATGGATGATCGGGGGATATGGAATGCCTGAAGGGCCGGACTTAACCATTATTCGCCACTTGAAGTCTAAGGGTCGGTATCAGGAAGCCAAGGATCAGCTGGCTGCATGGTTGGAGGCTGAAGGAGATAATCCACGATTGGTGCTGGAGATGGCATTTACTCTGGATAATCTCGGCGAAGAAATGGAGGCCATCGGATACTACCAACGAGCTTTTGATCTTGGACTCGATATCAGCCAAAGGGCGGACGCTTACATTGGGCTTGGGAGTAGTCTAAAAGTGTTAGGAAGAACCTGGGAATCTCGCAAGGTGCTGGAAGAGGGACTGGCCGAATTCCCGAGTCATCCCAGTATGCGTGTCTTTTATGGTTTAACGCTGTTTCAAGATGGTAACCCAGCTGATGCGCTCCGCCAAATATTAGAGGTGACCATTCGAGAAGTCACGCACACGGAGTTCACGCCATACCGCAAAACCCTTCAGTACTATTGCGATCACCTGACGGAATCCTGGCCGGTGCCGTCGAAAGACTAGGAATGTCGCGACGGGCTAAAATCTACTAGCTCTTACTGCGGGTTACTAATTCATTTGGGCCACGGATGCGATCGTGGTGACTGGACTCGCTTACAAATTTTGTGATATTTTGGGGGAACGCATAGGATTTCTGTGAGTGCCACACGGCTCATAGTGGCCGTGACCCACACCAGGAGGCCTCAAATCGTGAAAATGATCGTCGCCATTGTACAAAATGCGGATCGAGAAAACCTGACCGCTGCGTTATTAGAGGCTAAAATCCCTCACACCCGACTGAATACTACGGGAGGGTTTCTTCGCGCCGGGAATACCACCCTTGTCATCGGAATTGAAGACGACCAGGTGGATACCGTGCTGGGGATCGTCGAAAAATCTTGTAAAGAACGCGAGCAATTGCACCGACCTGGCCATGGAGCACTCCATGCCGACGCCTATGCGGCTCCAGCAAAAGTGCTCATTGGCGGTGCCACAATCTTCGTGATGAATCTGGACCAATTTCGTAAAATTTGACGGCCTGATGGGTTAGGCACGGAGGTTTAACATCCGCAGTACCTGGTCCTGTTTATTCAGATCATGGTCGTATAGCCCACGTGAAGCCATGGTAATAGTTTGACTTCCAGGTTTCTTAATGCCTCTCATGGTCATACAGAGGTGCTCCGCTTCAATGACAACCATGACGCCTTGGGGCTCTAGGGTTTCGTGAAGAACCGTCGCGATGGTGTTGGTCATGCGTTCTTGTATTTGAGGGCGTTTAGCCACTTGGTCTACGAGGCGGGCCAACTTCGATAGTCCGGTGACCACACCATCGGCAGGAAGATAGGCGACGTGGGCCTGACCGTAAAAGGGAAGTAAGTGGTGCTCGCACGCCGAATAAAACGTAATATCTTTGACCAGAACCAGCTCATTGTGCTCGACGTGGAAGCGCGCTGATAGTTCATCGCTTGGATTACTGTGAAGGCCGGAAAAAATCTCTTCGTACATCCGAGCGACCCGCTTTGGGGTGTCCATGAGCCCTTCGCGGTCGGGATCCTCACCGATCGCTTCTAAAATTAGACGGACCGCGTGCTCCAATTTTTCGTGGTCTACAGCGGTCACTGGTGCGAGTGCACTGGCCCGCGACGGATGTACTCCCAAACGTTGTGACATGGAATCTTTCCTTCTCTCTTGGTGTAGTGTATTACGGCATGCCACGCATTTAGATGACGCATCACAGTTTCCATGCCACAACGAGCATGGCTTCATGAGATTGGATTCGCTAGGGAGAGTCGTGGCTCAATGTGGGCACTATACGTTCCGAAATCTCAAATTCTAACCATACACGTACAACTAGGACGATGACGCTTAAAAATTGTACTACAACTCAAGAGAGGGGTAAATCTGATGGCTTGGTCCTCGGGAAATTCCTCTCGAGAGAATGTATCCCCATCCTATGCGAATCTTCAAAGAGTTCCACACATCATTCATGAAAACCAGGAATCTAGGAATCCTTCGTGTCCGACAGGGGGAGCGCTCCCGACGGTCCGGCCGTGTCGCAGGCTCGGGGGGTGTATGGACTAATGTTGGGAGCCAGCGCCTCCTGAACGGTTTGCGGTAGGTTCGCATCGAGTCGCGCCGAGAAGACCTGGGTGTCAGGTGATCGGGGTGGGCCGAATCACAGTGCCTACCATCCCCGCTTCGATGGTGTCGGCTAACGCCACGAACTGTGTAGGGTAAAATTAATCCCCCGCCGATTCCTGCCACATACTCGCCAGGGGCTAGTCCGCGAGTCAAACCAAAGTCCTCGAACACCCCACGCGGGAGTGGCGACTCACGCGACCAGAGTTTGTTAAGTGGGTTTGCGCACCCATAGCCATCCGCTATGGCCCGGGACGTCAAAGTAGCCAACTTGACCGATGATGGTGTGTAAGGTCTTTGCGACGAAATCGAAAAGACAGCGTTTCACACCGGGATCTTGTAGTTCTGGGTCTGTCAAACCCCGTTGCCAAAAACCGCTGCCATAATAGGCTAGGGCTGAGTTGACATCGGGGAACCGTAGGCCAGATGCCCGGCGCTCCGAAGCCACCATGGAAGGGTCGGGAAAATTATCGGCTCCATGATCCAAGTTGTAGGTGTGGATGGTTAAGGGAAGCGGGCGGCCGAGGCAATGTTCTACGGCTTGAGTATGGATCGCGAGGAGACTTTGTAGCGAGTTGGATCCATGGGCTAGGGTCAACACCAAGCCACCGGGCTTAGTCACTCTCCACGCTTCACGCAATGCCACTCGGGGATGCTTTACATGGTAGAGCATGAAGTGTAGACCGACCCAGTCAAAAGAGTCATCCTCGAACGGTAAATTTTCGGCATCGCCATGACACAGTGTGGACCGGGAATCGCCTGCGGTTTCTTGTTGCATCGTGGATACCATCGCCATCGACGCATCCAAACCGGTATAGCGTACAGTGGGAGGGCAAAGGCTACGCACGCTTTGGTACCACTTGCCGGTTCCCATGCCGATATCTAAGATGGCGTGGCAGGGGGCAGCGGCTAAGGCCCATGCTGTCATTTCATCAAAGATCGAGCCTGTTCCGGTCCCGTAGAGTTCTTGAGCCCGGATCCGAATCGTCAGACCATCCGTCGTACCGTAGGCTCTTTCTAAGAAATCCGGATCGGTCATCATGAGAGCATCAGTCCTTGTCGTGGGTAGACCCACCACGGGCTTCTAGATTTAGGTTTCATCAGGATCCTCCGATTCGGATTGACGCCACTCGATCCAGGCTCGGGCTAGTGACATGCCCAGCACCGTGGCCAAGAGCCCACCGAGAATACTTCCTGCTCCATATAGAATACTCCGCCCTACTAAGTTTTGTAATAGGAGATGGTAGAGCCCATAGGTGAACGTAGAAAACGTGGTATATCCCCCGAGGATTCCCACCGCAATGAATAGACGGGCATCTTGCGACAGGATCGCGTAATCGATTACGAGCGTCATTACCACACCAATCACGAGGGATCCGGACAGGTTGATCACAAAAAAACTCCAAGGGAATGTTTGACTCGGAATAATTAGGCTGAGGCTATACCGCAAGACAGCCCCAATGCCCCCCCCTAAACCTACCCATAAATACGAACGGATCACGAAAAATTCCCACCCAACCAGGTGCCCACGACCACCATCAGGAGTCCTAGACCGACACTGAGGATTGGATTTGTTACCGCGGCCCAGAACTCGCCTTGTTCCACGAGTCGGATCGTCTCATAAGAAAAGGTCGAAAAGGTTGTGAACGCACCCGTAAACCCCACATCGAGCAACAGGAGTCCGACGGTATGCACGAGAGGGCTCGCTATAAGAAATCCAATCAGGAGGCATCCGAGACTATTGATGACCATCGTGGCCACAGGCAGGGTAGCGGAGGTTCTTTGACCGACGTATTGACTCAACCCAAAGCGTGCCATGGCGCCGCCACTTCCGCCCAAGAACACGTACACGATATCCAAACCACGGGGCCCCCTTATGTCGTATGCCTTAGGTGTGTGTATATTTATAAATAGTGACGGGGTCCACGGTAACGAGACCAGCGGATACCATCGTGTCGAGAACGGGTAGAAACTTGTTGATATATTCTTCACTATCAACGATTTCGATGACGACAGGCAAGTCCGTCGATAAGTCCAAGAGGTTTTGCGTATGAATCCGACTCGAAGGACCGAAACCTTCGAACGCCCGCATCACCGTGGCTCCGGCCATACCCATTTCACGAGCCTTTAGGACTATCGCGTGATAGAGGGGTTTATGATGATAGTGGTCGGATTCCCCGATAAAAATTCTTAATCGTTGAGCTTGCCCTGAGATTGTAGCCGACATGATTGCCACCTCCGGTACTCGATACTCGCTCATTGTAGCATGGGGTCTAGGTTGGGTAAAATTCGGCCTAATTTTGT
>JAKADJ010000066.1 GCA_021820645.1 Bacillota bacterium | reverse complement strand
TATGATAATGAACAACGCTCCCCCGCCATACGCGATGAGCATGGAGGCATACACGACGCAATAGTCACTGTGCTCAAAATACCATTACTGGTGGGGGCAGGGTCAAAAGTATTTTATAAAAGGGGCATCGCACACGGTTTAACTTACCCGTTGGGATTGGAGTCTCGGGACCAATAGCGGAGTAATCGGTCAACAGTGACGGCCACGAGTGAAGAAATCGCAGTGGCCAGAATTGTAGGGCCAACAATCTCGGTGGGATTATGGGAGCCGGCAGCCACCCTCAGTGCAATCACCGTAGCTGGAATAAGGTTGATAGATGCCGTATTGACCGCCAAAAAGGTAATCATATTGGCTGACGCCCGGTCTTTTACCGCATTCAACTTTTGGAGCTCCTCCATGGCCTTTAGCCCAAACGGAGTGGCCGCTCCACCCATCCCTAAAATGTTGGCTGACATGTTCATGAGCATGTTGCCCATGGCCGGGTGTTCTTTGGGAATACCCGGGAAAAGGCGCGAGACTATTGGAGCCATAAGGCGGGAAAGGGCCCGCATCATTCCGGACTCCTCGGCAATGCGGGCCATACCGAGCCATAGGGTCATGATACCGATGAAGCCGAAGGCTACCTCCACGGCTTTTTCGCTGGACGTCATGATGGCCTCGGTCACCAAAAGCATGGTTCCATGTGCGGCACTCACCACTAATCCGCCAATAATCAGTACCAGCCAGACTAGGTTAACCATTGGCCAATCTCCTCTGAGCCCAGTTGAATACTAGGCTACGAGCAGTATATGGCTCGGCCACTCATTTCATGACCCGGTCTCCAGCAGAATATTATCAATCAGGCGGGCGGCACCCACCGGACAGGCAATGGCTAGGGTCGCTGGCGTGTCAATTTCGTCTTGGATCGGGGCCAGGGAATTTTGGTCCACGATACTTACGTATTCCGGGATGAGTCCCACCTCCTCTAGTTGAGCACGGACTTGGTGCTCCAAGTACCGCGGGTCATGCTGACCCCGTAGAAACTCTTGCTGCACGCTCAGTAGCGCCTGGTAAATATGGGCGGCTTGTGCTTTCTCGGTGCTCGACAAGTAGCGGTTTCGTGAGGAAAGTGCCAAGCCCGATGGCTCGCGTATAGTGGGGACTCCGAAAATCTCTACCGGAAAATTAAGATCCCGCACCATCTGCTTTACGATGGCCAGTTGTTGAGCATCCTTTTCTCCGAAAACGGCCCAATCTGGGCGTACGATGTTGAGGAGTTTGGCCACCACTGTGGTGACCCCAGCGAAGTGCGTGGGTCGCGTCTGTCCGCACAACACTTCGGCCATCGCGGGGACCACCACTTGGGTCTGGCTATGACCATTAGGGTACATCTCGGACACATCCGGGACGAAGACGGCATCGGTCAGACCTTGCTGGTTTAGCACAATGAGGTCTTGATCGAGGTCGCGTGGGTATCGAGCTAGGTCTTCCGTGGGCCCAAACTGTAATGGATTGACGAAAATCGATACCACCACCCGATCTGCAACGCTCTTGGCGGCTTCTACTAGCGCCAGATGGCCTTGATGTAGGGCTCCCATGGTGGGTACCAGCGCTAGCGTCTCGTGACGTGCTCGCCACGAGTTAAGCTCGAGCGCCATTATGTTTTGGGTCCGTAATAAGATCGGTGCCATGTTAGTGTCCTTCTCCAATGATGTCTTTAAGTGTCCGTATAAGCTGATCTTCGGATACTGCGCCTGCGACCTGTTCCCGAATGGCCCGGCCTTCAATGCGGATGACTGTGGTGGGAACGGCAACCACGGATTCGGCGTCTGCCCATTCGGCAAACTTGGTGGATTCTATGGCAAACGCATGAACCCGGGCGGGATTGGCCCATGCCAGTTGGTGCGCCAGTCTTACCGCACGCGGACAGTGTGGGCAGGTGGGGGTCACGAACACCTCTAAGGTAATCTCTTGTTCCAAATTGCGTATGTAGTTGAGCGATTTGTCGGATATTCTGACCCTCGAATCCGATACATCCAGCAATGCTTCGATCAGAACCGCAAATTCGTAGCCCGATGGTAGCCCGACAAAACGAATCCCGGTGTCATCGCGCTTGTGGTCACAGAGTATAAACGTTGGAGCCCGTTCTACCCCATACAGCGTCGCTAGTAGATGATTCTCACGCAATGGCCGAATCTCTACATGTAACAAATCGGGCATGACCCCGACCACTTCGGTAATTAGTTCTTCGGCGGCTCGAGACCACTCGTCATCCCGATCGACAAAGAGTTCGACGTATACCGGATATTTAAGATCCCGGAACATTTCACGTAGGGTCTGGCGTTCGCGGTCAGATAGATGAGTCATAATGTTTTTCATCCTTCGTTGGCCTTACCAGTTCTCCCGCGCGGGATTGCTGGGCCCGTAGCGCCTCCCACGCGATGATGCCTCCCTGTAACACTCCATGTCCTTTAAAGCCTCGTCGCTTTAGTATATGAAACGCTTGCATCGCGCGGTACCCGGAGCGGCACACTAATATGACCGGCTTAGACCGGTCGATGTCGATGATCTTTTGTCGTACCTCGGCCAGGGGAATCGACTGGCTTTGTGGAATATGGCCGGACACATACTCGGCCCGAGGACGCACATCCACCACCGTGACAGCCCCACGTTCGAGGAGGTCTTGGACCGCCTTTGCGGTGTGTTTTCGCACCCCGATTATGGGCGCGACTTGCCAAATAACAAGCCACAGGGCCAACGCCCCAAAAAGCCAGTTGGTTACCATACAATCCCACCACAACCGTATTTTAATACGCCGCTATGCTACGAGGCTTAGTTTAACGATTAAGACGTCGATTGGCTACTGTCAGTCTCCGGTGCCGGCCATTCTAAACGTCGCCGTACCGCTACGAATTCCTTACCCAGCGCATCGAGCCGTGCCTCGATTTCGGCCCGATCATCTTGCCAAAAGAAGATGTCTAGCAATCGGCTCTCTAAGCTACCCCGGCGTTCGAGATGTCTTAAGATGACATCCAATTCACCAATGACTTGGCGAAACAGGTCGATTTTCTCATGAAGTAGCCGAAGCAGGTCATCCTCCACAGTATCCATGGTATAGAGGTTATATATTTCCACGGTGTGAGTCTGCCCAATTCGGTGAATGCGGCCGATGCGTTGCTCAATGCGCATGGGATTCCAGGGGAGGTCAAAATTAATCAATTGGTGGCAGAACTGCAAATTGACCCCCTGTCCTCCTGCCTCGGTGGAAACCAGTATATGAGGGCCAGATCGAAACCATTCTATTAATCGATCGCGTTCGACTCCACGTAATCCCCCATGAAAGGCTTGGGCCCAAAAGCCCTGTTGAGTTAGAAATTGAACCAGCATCGATTGGGTGGCGCGATATTCGGTAAAGATTAGGACCTGTCCCTCGAGGTAACGCAGTAACTCGGCCACGGCAATAGCCTTGGCGCTAACCTCTATCGAACGAGCTAGTTCCAGGAGCTCGAATCGGTCCTCACCCATCCATTCGGCATTGCGCAATGTTGGCATCAGGGCATGCGGGGAGGAACAAATTTCTCGCTGCATCATAATCAAGGGCAGAATGGTTTGCTGCCCCAAACGGGCCCGGTATTCCGACCGTAACACCCGGGTAAGATGGTCATATAGGGACCGCTCGCGTTCACTGAGTGTAATGGGCCAGAGCGTGACCTCCCGTGACACAAACTCAAGGCCGACGCGCTGCCGTTGATTGCGTACCATCACCAAGGACAACAGATCGCGCAATTCTTGCGCATTTTTCGGGGTCCTCTTATCTAGAATGAATTTTCGATAGAACCGCAAGTATGGTCCAAACAGACCGGGCTTTACCAGATTCACTAGCGTGTAAAGTTCGGTCAACTGATTTTCCATGGGCGTTGCGGTTAAGAGAATCAAGTATCGTGTGGTGAGTCCGGCCACCAGCTCATGGTTTTGAGTGCGGCTATTCTTTAGGTGGTGCGCTTCATCGACGACAACCATGTCCCACTCCACAAATTTCAGCTGCTGCGAAAGAGGTGGACGCTTAGCGGTATCAATTGACAAGACCCAGAGCCAGCCCTGGTCGTGCGGGCTACGCATGGCTTGCCAACCGAATTTATCATGAAGCTCCGCAATCCATTGACTAATTAAACCCGCCGGGACTAAAATCAAAACCCGATCCACGAGTTGACGGGCCTTTAATTCGGCGATCGCTAAACCCGCTTCAATGGTTTTTCCTAACCCCACTTCATCGGCCAATATGGCTCGGCCTTCTAACTGATTGACCACTTTGAGAACACTCTCAATTTGATAGGCATGGACGTCAAGCCCACGACCGCAAAAATCTTGCAATAGGGGCCAAGCATCCATCTGATGCATAAGGTGGAGCGCCGATTGCTCCATAGGCTTTGCCATAAATCTACTCCTCGCCCTAAAAATTTTTTGGAATCTAGGGATCCCTCAATAGTTTTTTCTGGCAGAGAATCTGTCCCAGGTCTATCGGAGCACCCGAGCCGTACCAGGGATCCTCCTGGTGGGCGCACTGTTCCAGAACCTTGTGGGGCGTCCAGTAGTCGGGAGGATGCACGAGCTCCTCTAATCGCACTGGAGTAGATACGGAGGCCACGCTGGTGGCTCTCACACTATAAGTCGCCGCCATGGTGCGAGTCTGACCGTTCTGCAGGTAATCCAAGTAAATTCGATTCCATCTTCGGCTTTTCAGACGCTCCACCGTGAAACGTTCGGTAAATGCATCACAGAGTAGTGTTGCCAACCTCCGCATCCAATACACGATGACGTGCTCCGGCGTTGACTTAATGGGTATAAAAAAATGGACACCCCGCTTCCCTGAAGTCTTTAGAGCAAACGGGATGCCGCACAAATTAAAAAATTCTGCAACGATGCCGGCGCCCTCCCGCACCCGGGCCCAAGGGATTTCCCAGGTCGGATCCAAGTCTAAAACCGCCGAGTCATGAATGAGAGGACTGGCGGCTAAGCCGAGGGGCGCGTGAAACTCCACCGCGCCCCGTGCCACCCATTGGATGAGGGCCGCAGAGTCGGCAATTAGGAGAGGGGTGTGAGGTGCCGGGTGACGCTGATAAAAGCACGGACCCTCGATGCCGTCAGGCCATCGAATGATGGTCAAAGCCCTCCCTTCGAGGTAGGGCAACATGCGTGGCGCCATTTGCTCGTAGTAGGACATGAGGTCAATGCGCCGCAATCCTACCTCCGGGAACATTATCTTCTCCGGGTGCGATACCCGGATTTTAGTCGCCGAACTCTCACCGAACATAGACGTAGAGTTCGATGGTTTATGGTTGTCTCCATTGGCGGATTCCCGCATGGCGCAGCATGCCTCCTTCGGTACGGGACCGATATTCGATTTCGACCAGTATGGGCTTGGTAAACACCTGTCCGTGGGTCTTTATGATAGCGTTACGACACCAGGTGGCCGGGGCGGGAAGTCGTGCAATAGGGACTCGCGTCTGGCGCTCTGCAATCCACCATTGCCACCCCCCGCTTTTAAGCGGTGTCACCGCGATGGCATCAAACCACTCATGGTAGGTGACTAAGAATTTTTGCCAGGATTTTACCCGCTGGCCGGGAACATAGCGACTATCTAGTCGTTTCGCGATGACGCCTTCTAGATGCTGTTGCCGGACTGCCTCTAAGAGACTTAGGCCGGATTCTCGAACCCCGCTTGGCACCAGTACGTGTGGGGTGGCATTTGGAAGCAGCTTCTCTAATTCGGCGCGGCGTTTTACGAACGGTTCATGCAAATGCCATTGTTGACGGCTGTATAGACAATCAAAGGCCATAACCATGAGTGGCACCGCCGCTTTGCGTTGCAAGGCGGAAAAGGATGGATGTCCATCCACCCACGCCACCAATTCACCATCCAAGATGGTATGTCGCGGAATTACGTCTTCCAGGCGGCTCAAACCCGGATATCTGGTCAATAAGTCGTGACCGTGCCGCGAGTAGACGTTGAGGCGGTCATGATGGTGAATCAGGACTCGATATCCGTCCCATTTCACCTCATACCACCATTGGGGCGAATCAAACGGTTGGTCCGCCGTAGTCGCTAACATTGGTGCAACGAATTGGCCAGGATCCATGGGAGTTAGGACACCCCCTGACCGGACTTCTGGGAACTTTTCTTCGCCATGGACGCTTTCAATTGGGCCATGAGATCTTGGACTTCGGCCGAAGCGTCCAGACTGGACGCGGGCATGCGCGCGCTCGGGACCAAGGCCTCAATTTGTAGAAGGAGGTCCTGCCGTTCCTGATTAGGAAACGATTCGGGAACGAAAGTTTCCTGCATATGAGCCAAGAGTTGCACTGCCAGATCATGTTCTTTAGGCGTAAAGGTAATATCGGGCTCGGGCTCAAATATCTCTTCGGAGCGCAGCGCTTCGGGATAATGCATGCTATGTAACATCAATCCCTGACTCCCAAAGGGACGAATCACGGCTAGGCGTTTACGCTGCCGTAAAGTAAAATCTGCTAAGGCGACTTGTTGGGCACTTTTCATGGCATCTACTAACAACCAATAGGCCTTCGCCCCACCCGTGGCGGGGCGTACCCAATAGGCTTGGTAGTAGTAGACCGGATCGATCTCCGACAGGGTATGAAAACTTAAAATAGTGACGGTGCGATCCTTACTTTTGGCCCTGTCGGAAGAATCCGGCAAGATCACCATACGGCCATCGGGCAACGGGGCCGCCCGGCTGATATCCTCTGCCTCGACACGCTGATCACAATACGGACAAATTTTTTGGTACTTGATACGATTGCCGCAGGCCCGATGCACCAGATGCACTTCAACGGATTCATCCGACAACGCCTTAAATAGTTGGATGGGGATTGCTACGAGCCCGAACCCTAAAGTACCCTTGTACATACTACGCATGAGCCGCGCCTCCCTTGATTGGCTAGTGTGTTCGGTGTGGCTCCTCGCAATACGTGATACGCAAATCCGAAATATGGCCTCTTAATAGCAATTGTAGAGAGCCACAAAAATGGCAATAGGGCCCGCGTTGACGGACCCGTGGCCTAACCCATTGCTTATAAAACGCCTCTCTATCGCGAGATGGCGGCCAGGGCCACCTCGGTTGTCTGAGACGAGGTCACTTACGACAGGACATGGGAGTTGCTCATGCCGGAAGCATCATCTTTGCCGTTCTTGCCGTGACTCATCCAGTTCTGCACCTGATCAATAATCTGAGGTACGTTATTTACCAACGAATCGACAACGTCTCCTCGGTCTACGGATAATAACCGGACATTGTCCCCGTGCGCAACGAGAAACCCTACGGGGTGGACCGTGACGCCCGCTCCACTACCGCCTCCAAAAGGATGTCCGGTGGCATCAGATTGGCGACTCCAATATTCTCCACCTCCCGCAGCAAAACCAAAAGACACCCGCGAAATGGGGATGATTGTCCCCCCGTCGGGAGTATTGACTGCTTCACCGACCACGGTATTGACATCAATCATGCCTTTGATGGATTGCATCGCGGTCTTCATAAGTGATTCGATCGGATGACTACCCGGGTCTGCCATCGGGGTTGTGTCCATGTTGCACTCTCCTCATTGTGTGAATTGGCCACCAACCAAAAATTTGTGCTCCCAAACTTTCAACTGCCGCCCACGCCATCGCCGAAGGACGAAACCAAAACTTCGTAGTGAGTCGAAAACAGAAGTCGGGCCGATTCCAATTGGGCTCTATGTGCATTCCTGGCCTAGTCTTTTGGCTTTGGGGGACAATGCGTTCCACCAACCACCAACCCAGTAACGAAGAAACGGCTCCGACTAGGAGGCCAGTATCCGAGGCTTGACCCACACCGATGGTCCCGTCGCATTCAAAATGGGTCATCCGGACTTGTGGCCAAGCGCGTCGAATAAAGTGCCGATACCAGGTAAGCACCCAAAGTCCGTCCTTGATCATGGACGGATCGAAAGACATACCGCGGGAAGCGTGCGCGGCCGGGGTTTTGGGGATCAGCCACGCATCACCAAACTGTCGCCCGAGCCAATGTGCCTGGAATCCCATAGCCCAGGTTAGGGCTTCACCCTTTATCCAAAACGTCACAAAAAGAGGGGTGTAAATGGCGTACAGGACCCCACTCAGTACGACGGCCGTAATCGCCAGTAAAACCCATATCATGGTCCCTCCTCCCCTATTAGGATGGCCCAGATTATAGGTCTTATACAGGCGGCGCTGGAGAATCCGCCAGTGGAGGTAAATCTTTGGGGTCCGAAATGCCGAATTCCTGGAGGAAACGGGCTGTGGTGCCATAAAGAATGGGGCGTCCCGGAGCCTCCTTGCGACCCACTTCCTCTACTAGTCCACGTGACACGAGCGTATCGATGGCCCGCTCCGAGCCGGTTTGACGAAAGGCTTCAATTTCCATACGAGTCAGCGGTTGCTTGTACGCGACGACGGACAGCACTTCCCAGGCAGCGTGGGAAAGCGGTTCGGGGACCGGCATGCTTAAGGTTTGAAAAAGCCATTCATGAAGGTCCGGCACCGTAACCAGTTGTGCGCTATCCCCCATCCTGCGGATCTCCACGGCGGAGCCAGACGCCAAGAGATGCTCCGAAACATTGTCGATCCATTGGGGAATCGAGGCCGCTTCGAGGTCTAGCCATGATGCCAGTTGTTCGAAAGTTAGCGGGTCGCCATGGAGAAACAGCAGGGCTTCGAGCCGCTTAATCGTCAACGCCTTATTCATCGAAAATCCTTTCGGGACGGACCCAAATGGGTCCGTAAGCCTGGGTTTGTTCAAGAACCAATTCTCGGCGATGCCAGAGCTGGGTGAGCGCTAAGAAGGTCGCCACGCGGTCTAGGGTTCGCGGGGATCCCACTAGGTCTTCAAAGCCAATCCCGTTCAAGCCATCGCTCTTCATTCGGTCACGGATCCGGGCCAGGCGTTCCCGCACGGGATCGACTTCGGGTTGAATCCGGGTGGGAGTGGTCATCTTTGGTATTTTTAGTTTCGGCCAAGACCATGCCAAGGTCCAAGGGGTGGCTCCTTTGACGGGCGCAGGCGGACCTGGTTCCAGGCGCCGACACCCCCCATGGCGCTCTTGGGCCTGCGCCAATAACACCCGTAGGTCTTGCACGGACTGGGGAATCCATGGTGCCGCGTCACCGGGTTCTTCGACCCCGGGTTCCTCCGCTGGGGTGGCCCCGGGCAAGAGTAAATCCGACTTGCGGCGTACGACCCAGGCAGTGATCGGCACCTCGTCGGTGACCTCTAAAAGGTCATGGGCCCCTCGCCATCGCTCGCTCGCCTCATGGACCAGGGACGAGACGAGTAATGATAAAACCCACTCCGGATGCCGGCGTACCCGGGAAGCAATTTCCGTAATTCCGGTGTTAGGTGAAGGAATCGTCTCGGCTATCGCCATCTACCGAGGCTCCCAGGCTATCGAACGCCACGGGCGATCTGCCTGGACTAGGTCCTGATACGATTCGCGCGCGATCCAAAGATGGTCACGGCCTTGATCAACTAGCACCACAGCAGGACGCGGCACCCGATTATAGTTAGAGGCCATGGAGTAATTGTAAGCGCCCGTTGCGAACACTACCAATCTATCATTGACTGCCACGGGGGGTAAATTGATTTCTCGCATTAAAACGTCGCCGGTCTCGCAATAGCG